>JAIRNG010000038.1 GCA_031258135.1 Mediterranea sp. (in: CFB group bacteria) | reverse complement strand
AAAAGATAAAAATTCACTTTTTCTAAAAGACAAGCAAAGATGATTTGGAATGAGAATGTAGAGTGTATGGATCGGGAGAGCCTGCGCAAAATGCAATGTATCCGGTTAAGGAAAATGGTGGAGTATGTCTATCATAACACGCCGTTCTACCGTAAGAAAATGCAGGAGATGGGCATTACTCCCGATGATATCAACGATGTGGATGACATCGTCAGGCTGCCTTTTACGACAAAGTATGATTTGCGTGACAACTATCCTTTTGGCCTTTGCGCTGTTCCGATGAGTCAGATCGTACGCATACATGCTTCGTCCGGTACAACAGGTAAGCCTACCGTGGTCGGATATACCCGTAAGGACCTGGCCGGGTGGACGGAATGTCTGTCGCGTTGTTTTTTTGCTTACGGCGCCGATAAGTCGGATTTCTTTCAGGTGGCTTATGGTTATGGCCTGTTCACCGGGGGGTTGGGAGCGCATTATGGCGCCGAGAATATCGGGGCTTCCGTCATTCCGATGTCCAGCGGCAATACGGAAAAGCAGATCACGCTGATGCATGACTTTGGTGCGACCGTACTCTGCTGTACGCCTTCTTATGCGTTGTTCATAGCGGATGCCATCAGGGATTCGGGCATCTCCCGGGATGAGCTGAAGCTGAAGATCGGCGTTTTCGGCGCGGAGCCCTGGACGGAGAACATGCGTAAGGAGATCGAAGATAAACTCGGGATCAAGGCCTACGATATCTATGGGCTGAGTGAGATTGCGGGGCCGGGCGTCGGTTACGAGTGTGAATGTCAGGACGGCACCCACCTCAATGAAGACCATTTCTTTCCTGAGATCATCGATCCGCTTACGTTGCAGCCGGTAAAACCGGGTAAAACGGGCGAGCTTGTATTCACCCATCTCACCAAAGAGGGTATGCCCTTGTTGCGCTACCGGACGAAAGACCTTACCGCCCTGCATTACGAACCATGTAAATGCGGACGTACACTGGTGCGTATGGACCGTATCTTAGGCAGAAGCGACGATATGCTGATCATCCGGGGCGTGAATGTATTCCCGAGCCAGTTCGAATCGGTCATCCTTGAAATGGAAGAGTTCGAGCCGCATTATCTCCTGACCGTAGACAGGATAAACAATACCGACCGGATGGAACTGAAAGTGGAAGTGCGCCCCGGGTTCTACTCGGATGAGATCAATAAGATGCTGGCGCTCAGAAAGAAATTGACCGCCCGTCTGCAAAGCGTGCTGGGACTTGGCGTGGATGTGAAATTAGTTGAACCGCGAACCATCGAGCGCAGTACCGGAAAAGCCAGACGGATCATAGACAACAGGAAACTGTAACAGAATTTAAAATCCATAATCCATAAATTGACAGATCATGATAGCAAAGCAACTTTCCATCTTTTTGGAAAACAACACAGGTCGTTTGACTGAGGTTACAGAAGTGTTGGCGAAAGCAGGGATCAACCTGTCCGCGCTCTGTATTGCCGAAAATGTAGATTTCGGCATTTTGCGCGGTATAGTTTCCGATCCGGATAAAGCCTGTAAGGTGCTGAAAGAAAATCACTTTGCGGTGAACATAACCCCTGTGGTCGGCATCAGTTGCCCCAATGTTCCGGGTGCGTTGGCTGAGATACTGGCCTACCTGTCCGAAGCCGGAGTGTTTATCGAGTACATGTACTCCTTTGCCAATGACCGTTCGTCGGCCCATGTGATTATCCGTCCGAGCGATCTGGAGAAATGTATCGGAGTCCTGACGGAAAAGAAAGTAGAGGTGCTTACGGGGCTGTAATCCGTGCGAGTTGTGAAACGACGCTAAAAAACGGCGGCTTGTCGCTGAATTATTGTTATTTTTAAAGAAAAACCGGCAGTGGCGGCTTGCTGTTCCGATGTGAATAAGTATCTTTGCCCAATTATTTTAAAGGTATGAAGAAACATCTTGTTGTCGTTCTATTGGCGGCGCTGGTTCTGTCCTCGTGTGGAGAATACAATAAAGTTCTGAAAAGTACGGATTACGAGTACAAATACGAAGCAGCCAAGAGCTATTTCGCTAAAGGCCGGTATGTACGTTCCGCAACGCTGTTGAATGAGCTGATCACTATTCTCAAAGGTACGGACAAGGCTGAAGAGTCTCTTTATATGTTAGGGATGAGCTATTATAACCAGAAGGATTATTTTACGGCTTCGCAAACCTTTGTGACGTACTACAATACCTATCCGAGAGGGATGTACACCGAGCTTTCCCGTTTCCATTCCGGTAAAGCGCTTTATCTGGACAGCCCGGAAGCGCGGTTGGACCAGTCCGGCACCTATCAGGCCATTCGCGAGCTTCAGCTGTTTATGGAGTACTTCCCGCAAAGCCTGAAGAAGTCCGAAGCGCAGGATATGATCTTTGCGTTGCAGGACAAGCTGGTCCGTAAGGAGCTTTACTCCTCCCGGTTATATTATAACCTGGGGAATTACATGGGAAACAACTATTTGTCTTGTGTGATTACGGCCCAGAATGCGCTGAAAGACTATCCCTATACGGTATACCGGGAAGAACTGTCCATCCTGATCCTCCGCGCCAAATATGAAATGGCTGTAAACAGTGTGGAAGAAAGGAAAGATGAGCGTTACCGGGATACGATCGACGAATATTACGCCTTTAAGAACGAGTTTCCGGAAAGCAAATACCTGAAGGAAGCCGAAAAGATATTTAAAGGATCGAGTGAGAAAGTAACTAAAGAAGAATAATTTGATATAAGTTTTATGGACTACAGGAAAACGAATGCTCCAAGCAGCACGGTTACCCGTGACTTGGTGGAATTATGCGCGGAAACGGGTAACATTTACGAAACGGTCTCTATCATTGGTAAACGCGCAAACCAGATCAGTACGGAAGTGAAGAACGATCTTTTTAAGAAACTTCAGGAGTTCGCCTCTTATAACGATAGCCTGGAAGAAACGTTCGAGAACAGGGAACAGATCGAAATATCCCGTTATTACGAAAAACTTCCCAAGCCGACGTTGATTGCCGCTCAGGAATATATAGAGGGGAAGATCTATTGTAGAAATCCGTCCAAAGCTACGGTAATATGATCCAGCGGATTCAGACGGTCTATCTGTTGGGGGTTGTGGGGCTGCTGGTCGTTGGTATGTGTCTGCCTTTGGGGTATTTCACCGGCGCCGGGGCGGTGGCCTGCACATTTACTCCGCTGGGAATCCGTGCAGGCGATCTCTTTCACTCTTCCTGGGGGCTTTTCGGTATTTTACTGTTAAGTTCCATTGTGGCGCTGGCTACGATCTTT
Source organism: Mediterranea sp. (in: CFB group bacteria) (assembly GCA_031258135.1). Taxonomy (GTDB): domain Bacteria; phylum Bacteroidota; class Bacteroidia; order Bacteroidales; family Bacteroidaceae; genus Bacteroides. The sequence continues at coordinate 4,801 of JAIRNG010000038.1, read as the reverse complement.
CTGTATAAGCATAGAATGTTGCAGATCAGAATGACGATATTCAACTCCCTGTTGCTGGCCGGCTTTTATGTTGCGTTTATCGCTTTCTTCCTGGTGCTGGAAAGAGAGCCGGAGGTCTCGTTCCGCATCCATTGGGCGTTATGCTTACCCCTTGCGGGCGTCATACTGAATGTGCTGGCCATCCGGGCCATAGGTCGTGATGAGGTGCTGGTCAGAGCGGCCGGCCGTTTGAGATAGCGGCCGGTTATCCTTTCTTTTTTGAGCCTCTTTTGTAGTTTCCCCTGTTTCTGTTTTCCGACGGTTTGTATTCCGGAGCTTTTCCGAGTTCTTCGGGAAGAGGAATCCGGTAGATATCTTTTCCGAGAAACCGTTCTATACTCCTGAAACGGCTTTGTTCCTTTTCATTGACGAACGTAAGGGCGACCCCGTCATTGTTGGCGCGCGCCGTACGTCCGATGCGGTGCACATAGTCTTCACTGTCATGCGGCACGTCATAATTCAGTACCAACCGGATGTCGTCGATGTCGATACCTCTGGACACAATGTCTGTGGCCACCAGGATGTTGATCCGGCCGGCCTTGAACTCGCGCATGATATGTTCGCGTTGGGGTTGCTCCAGATCCGAATGCATCTCTCCGATGTTCAGTTTCATCATTTTCAGTGAGCGGGCCACCTCCTTTACCTTTATCTTAGAAGAGGCGAAGACGATGGCGCGCTCCGGAACCTCATGCGTGAACAGGGAATGTATAATGCCGAGCTTCTGATGCTCATAGCATATATAGGCGGCCTGGATGATCTTTTCCGCAGGCTTGGATACGGCGAGCTTAACCTCTGCCGGATTCTTCAGGATGGTGTTTGCCAGTTGTTGGATCTTCGCCGGCATGGTAGCGGAGAACATGATCACCTGACAGGTTGCGGGTAAATGTTTGAATAGCTGCATGATGTCCTCATAGAATCCCATATCCAGCATGCGGTCCGCTTCGTCGAGCACAAAGAAAGAGACCTTGGACAGGTCTACGTATCCCAGAGCGATGTGCATGATCAACCGGCCGGGAGTGGCGATGACCACATCGGCTCCCAGGGTCAGCCCTTTTTTCTGCTGTTCAAACAGAATGCCGTCATTGCCGCCATATACCGCAACGCTGGATGCCGGCACGAAATAGGAGAAGCCTTCCATCTGCTGGTCGATCTGTTGGGCCAGCTCGCGGGTGGGAGACATCACGATGCAGTTGATCGCATCTTCCGGATAGTCGCCCCGGCTGAGCTTATCTAATATAGGTAACAGGAAGGCGGCCGTTTTTCCGGTTCCGGTCTGCGCTACCGCAATCAGGTCCCGTCCTTCCGATATGATGGGTATGGCTTGTTCCTGGATAGGCGTACATTCATCGAACCCCATGGAGTCGAGCGCTTCCAGCACATTGTCTTGTAACTTCAGTTCGGAAAATTTCATTCTAATATATTTTGTGCGCAAAGATAGATGTTTTTTCGCGGGGATATTCGTCCGCATACAAAAATAAACGGCCGGACATTTAAACATTGTTAAAGTTTCATTTAACCGGATTTCGGGGAAGTTCATTAAAATTACCGCATGTCCGAAAACGTGTACTATATATTATATATAGTGATAATCAGTATGTAAATAAATCATCCATAGTTAAAAAGGGTGTGATGTGACATACGGGGAAAAACGGTTGTGCACGTAGAGTTAAGTTTTTATATTTGCAGCATGAATGTCGGTTATATATAAGATGCCGGACATTTCAGGAAAGCAGCGACACTTAGTAGAGGAGAGTAATGAAAAGATTATTGGTGCAATTTGTATTGTTGGTGTGTTTTATGCCCGGATGCAGTCTGCTTGCTCAACAAGTAGAGAGGAGTGTAGATAATGACGTGTGTCTGGCTAAACATGCATGCCGATTTGTTTATTCTTTAGGTAAAACCGATATTCGTCTGGAGTTGGGTGATAATGCAGAGGTGTTGTCCCAACTCGATTCTTTTATCCGTTCGGCCATCATTGATTCCCAATTGCATATCCGTCGTATTCGCTTAACCAGTTATTCTTCCATTGAAGGTCCTTATACAATCAACGGGTGTCTGGCTTACGACCGCGTTGAAAGTTTCCACGATTATCTCCGCACGAAGTATCCTGAGCTTTACCGCTATCCGATGGATCTGGTTTGGGTGGCCGAAGACTGGGACGGCCTTTTGCGTCTGGTCCGTGAATCCGGATTGGAGGATAAGGAAGAAGCGCTCGATATCATCCGTAATGTGAATATCCGTTCTTTTGACGCCCGTGAAGCTTTACTGGCTAAATTGAATGGCGGCCGTCTCTATTGGTATATGCAACGTAATTTCTTTAATCAGTTGCGCAGGGTGGAGATCGAGATCGAGTATGACATTACTCAGCCCCGGGCTTCTTACGAAAAGGCCGATCCGTTGATCTATAATATACTGGAAAGTGAACGTGATCATCTGAAAACCGATCCCGAAATAGTGAGCGAGACCCTGGACGCAGCCGTAAACCGGTTGCCCGAAGCGCCTGAAAGCTATGAAGCGCCTTCCGGTTATCGCGTTCTCAGGGATGAAACCTTAAGGAGGCCTTTGTTTGCGATTAAGACCAATGCGTTGCTGTGGGCCGGCATTCAATCCGACTTTAGCCATACGGCTCCCGTGGCCAATGCGGCTTTGGAGTATTTCATCAATTCGCACTGGTCTGTCGAGTTGGGTGCAATGTACTCCTACTGGCATTACAACTCCGACAGGGAGTTTCAGGGTATCTCCGGTTACCGGCTGGAACCCCGTTACCGCCTGGCTTTCCCGGGTGAGTGGCTGGAAGCTTACGTGGGGGTCTACGGCCGGTCGGGTGATTACGACAGCCAGACGATTGACAAGAACGATCCCCAATCCACGATCAATTATACTCATGACTATTGGGATGCAGGGTTATCCGCCGGGCTTACCTTCTGTCTGGGGAGAGGCTGGGCTGTTGAAGCCGGCGCCCGGGCGGGGTATGTGAAAACCAATGCGATCGAGTATACGCGCGATGGGCAATATAACCTGTTTAAGGACAGGAAGCCATATAATAAAATGAGAGTAACAGACTTGAATGTAAGTTTTATATACAGATTCAGATGATATTTAGTAGAATACAGATTTTGGGTATGTTGGCGTTCGGTTGCTGTATCGGTATATTGTTATCCTGTACCCGCGCCGAAATAGTGTACATTCGGGACCCCAAAGGTTTAGTGCAGATCTATCTTGAATACTCAGGCGATACCTTGCCTGACATTGAGTATTATTTTTACAATGCCGGTGATAGCGAGGCCGAACCTCTCCGTTTTGAGAGTACGGATGATGAAGGTAATTTCGAGGGTGAACTTCCCGTGGGCGTTTACCGCGTGATCGCTACAAATACCGGAGCTTCCCATGTGGAATTTACGGGTAGCGAGAATTATACTGATTTTATCGTAAAGGCGGCGAATCCGGATGATGCGGGCGTCCGGGCGGCGGAGGATTACACCATGCTTCTTCAACCCGATAGCGTATATTCCATTGTCGTTGGCGAATTGAGCGTTACGGACAATGACACCATTCGCAAGGACACCGTGCCGGTGTTGCTGACGAAGCAGTTGAACCTGGAGTTCGTCATGGAGGATGGGCTGGGTACGGAAACGGTTTCCATGACGGGATTGTTACCGGGTGTTTATCCCGGTGTCTACCTTTATACCCGTGCGGGATGGCAGATAGAAGACAGCCCGGAGAGGGCCGTCAATTTTGAAACCGTTGCGGAAGGCAGTGATAAGCGTAAAGCGAAGATATTGCTTTTTGGGGTGCTTGATCCGGAATACGGAGCGACTTACACCAATGTGATGGAACTCTATCTGACCATGACCGATGAAAGAGTAGTGACGGCGAAGGTGGATCTGACTACGATCTTATCGGATGCCATAGCGAATCACAATGGGGTCATTCCATGGGATATTCCTGTTTCGATCCATGTAGAAAAAACGTCCATTGGAGTGGGAGCCGAAGTGGAAGGATGGGTTGAAGAAGGAGAAGACATAAAAGAAGACTAAGGCCAAGAGCCTGATATGTTATATTTTTAAATTAATTTTTTAACGAAGTATGAAAAAGATCTTTTTGACAATGTTTGTTGCGGCAACTTTAGTAGGTTGCACGAAAAGCGAAATTAATCAGGTTAGCGGTGAAGGGGTTGAGATAGCGTTACGTTCTGATATAGTTGATGCTTCGGGAGTTGTTTCCCGCGCTCCTTTTGAAGGCGCTGTCAGTGCCACGAACGTGTTGGCAGCTCGTGTAGTTGCCAGTGCTGCACAAAACTTTGGGGCGCTTATAGCCAATGGTGTTATGGAATTTAATGGCGAAGTTGCCGCTAACTACAAGCTGTTGGATTCAGGTAGCTCTAAATTCCCGGCTAACTTTAGTAATACCACGCCTGCTTATCTGTATGGTGTGTATCCGGCAGATTGGACTATCAGTAATGCCGTTGCAGAGTATGCTTTTGCAGGTAATACAGATGTTCTGGTTGCCGGTAAAGTTTCAACGACGCAACAGGATGTGACAGATGGCACTTACAAAAAGTTGTCGTTTAAACACGCGTTGACCCGTTTGGAAGTAAAATTGTCTGCTGCTTCTCCTACGGTAGCGCCGGTATTATTAGGGGATGTAACAGCTATCAAATTGGTTGGTAGTGATGCGAATAATACTACACCTGTGAACAATAAAGTGAAGGCTGATTATACAAATGATCTTGCTCTGACTTTTTCATCGTCCGCTACTTCAT
>JAIRNG010000008.1 GCA_031258135.1 Mediterranea sp. (in: CFB group bacteria) | reverse complement strand
AAGTTCACGATTCAAAGATAGAAAAACTATGAGAGCCGGGAGTTGGAAGACGCCATGCGGCGTAAAGGCTAAACGCAGATTAACGCGGATTAACGCAGATTATAAATACTCTCCGGAAACCGGAGAACGCAAAACACTTTTGAAAAATGCTCTCCGAAAACCGGAGAACACAAAACATTTTTGAAAAATACTCTCCGGAAACCGGAGAACGCAAAAAACTTTTTAAAAATACTCTCCGAAAACCGGAGAACGCAAAACACTTTTGAAAAATACTCTCCGGAAACCGGAGAACGCAAAACACTTTTTGAAATGCAGATTAACGCAGATTCCCGCAGATTTTTAATTTTAATCTGCGGGAATCTGCGTTAATCTGCGTTTCAAATTCCTTGCGTAAATAATGAATAAGTGCTACTTTTGTATGTCATTTATAAATCGTGTTATGAAGAAAATCCGTTTAGGCTTATTGTCACGCATCATTATCGCTATCCTTTCAGGGGTTATATCCGGTAACCTTCTGTCCGCTCCCGTTGTACGGACGGTTGTGACATTCAATGCCCTGTTCAGTGAATTTCTGGGTTTTTCCATTCCCCTGATCATCATAGGGTTGGTCACTGTCGCCATTGCCGATATCGGCAATAAAGCGGGAAAGTTGTTACTCATAACCGTTTCAATAGCATACGCCGCAACGCTGCTATCCGGATTTATTTCATATTTCACAGGCGCCGCCCTGTTTCCATCCATGATCGATCCGGGAGCTTCGTTGAGCGAGGTCACGAACGCCGAAGGAATATCTCCCTATTTCAATGTAGCCATCCCTCCATTGATGAACGTAATGACTGCATTGGTGTTTGCCTTCACGCTCGGTCTGGGATTGGCCAATCTCAACAGCGTCTCCCTCAAAGATGTCGCCCGCGACTTTCGGGACATCATTATCCGGGTCATCGAAAAAGTGATCATTCCATTATTGCCCGTTTATATTTTCGGCATCTTTATGGGCATGGCCCACTCCGGGCAAGTATATTCCGTCCTGTTGGTTTTCATCCGGATCATATGCGTTATTTTCGGCATACATCTATTTGTATTGCTTCTGCAGTTCTCCATAGCCGGAATCATTACGCGGCGCAATCCCGTCAGGCTGCTGATACGCATGCTGCCGGCATACCTTACCGCTTTGGGCACGCAGTCATCGGCGGCAACCATTCCCGTAACGTTGGAACAAACCATCAGAAATAACGTTTCTCCCCAAATCGCAGGATTCATCATACCCCTGTGCGCTACCATTCATCTGTCGGGCAGCACACTGAAAATAACGGCTTGTGCGTTAGCATTGATGATCATGCAGGGAATGTCGTACGACTTTCCGCTGTTCGCCGGATTTATATGCCTGTTGGGTATCACGATGGTGGCCGCCCCCGGCGTTCCGGGAGGCGCAATCATGGCGTCACTCGGCGTACTCCAGTCCGTGTTGGGTTTTGACGAATCGGCGCAGGCGTTGATGATAGCCCTGTATATAGCGATGGACAGTTTCGGTACGGCATGTAATGTGACCGGCGATGGCGCCATTGCCTTAATTATAGACAAGATCACGAAAAAAGAATCATCTCATGTGGAACAAAAAATATAAATGAATATGAAGACAGCCCTGATTACAGGTATCACCGGACAAGACGGTTCATTCTTAGCCGAATTTCTATTACAAAAAGATTACGAGGTTCATGGTATCCTGCGTCGCTCCTCCTCGTTCAATACCGGACGCATCGAACACTTATACCTTGACGAATGGGTGCGCGACATGAAACACAAACGAACCATCGACCTGCACTATGGCGATCTGACTGATAGCAGTTCACTGGTTCGAATCATACAGCAGGTCAGGCCGGATGAGATTTACAACCTGGCCGCCCAAAGCCATGTAAAGGTAAGTTTTGAAGTTCCCGAATATACGGCCGAGACAGATGCCGTCGGAACGCTCCGTATATTGGAAGCGGTTCGTATTCTGGGACTGGAGAAAAAGGTGCGTATCTATCAGGCATCCACATCCGAGCTTTACGGAAAGGTACAGGAAGTCCCCCAAAAAGAAACGACTCCTTTCTACCCCCGCTCGCCTTATGGCGTGGCCAAGCAATACGGCTTCTGGATCACCAGGAACTACCGCGAGAGTTACGGCATGTTTGCCGTGAATGGCATCCTGTTCAATCACGAAAGTGAACGCCGCGGGGAGACATTCGTCACCCGCAAGATCACATTGGCGGCAGCCCGCATCCGCCTGGGCGAACAGGATAAACTTTATCTTGGAAACCTGAATGCCCTGCGCGACTGGGGATATGCCAAAGATTATGTAGAGTGCATGTGGCTCATGCTGCAACACGATACCCCCGAAGACTTTGTTATCGCCACAGGCGAATATCACTCCGTCAGGGAGTTCTGCACCCTCGCCTTTTCCGAAACAGGCATCAACCTGCGCTGGGAGGGCGAAGGAATCCATGAAAAAGGAATCGATACGGAAACCGGTAAAGTACTTGTTGAAGTTGACCCGAAATACTTCCGTCCGGCAGAAGTGGAAGAGTTGTTGGGCGACCCGACAAAAGCTAAGACCCTGTTGGGATGGAATCCAACAAAAACAAGTTTCAAGGAATTGGTCCGGATCATGGTTCAACATGACTTGGCCAAAGTTAAAAGAATGATGATGGGTAAATATGAATAAAGACGCGAAAATATACATAGCAGGACACCGCGGACTGGTGGGTTCTGCAATCCTGAAGGACCTGCAAAACAAAGGATATACCCAATTGACCGGCAGGACCCACAGCGAACTGGATCTGATGGATCCGGCAGCCGTCCGCCGTTTCTTCGATGAAGAGCAACCCGAATATGTTTTCCTTGCGGCGGCCCACGTTGGAGGTATCCTGGCAAACAACACCTATCGCGCTGATTTCATTTATAATAATCTCCAGATCCAGCAAAACATCATTGGCGAGAGTTTCCGTCATAACGTGAAGAAACTCCTGTTCCTGGGCAGTACGTGTATCTATCCCCGTGACGCAAAGCAGCCAATCGGTGAGAACGAACTGCTGACCGCTCCCCTGGAATACACCAATGAACCCTATGCCATAGCCAAGATTGCAGGCCTGAAAATGTGCGAGAGCTTCAACTTGCAATATGGCGCAAACTACATTGCAGTCATGCCTACCAACCTGTATGGCCCCAATGATAACTTCGATCTGGAACGCAGTCATGTGTTGCCTGCCATGATCCGTAAAATTCACTTGGCCAAATGTTTGCAGGAGAATAATTCCGAAGCGATAAAAACCGATCTGAACAAGCGTCCCGTAGAAAGGATTGACGGAAACTCTTCCAAAGAAGAAATACAGGGCGTCTTATCCAAATACGGAATAACAAGTCAGGGCGTTGAGTTGTGGGGAACAGGCAAACCGTTGCGTGAATTTCTTTGGAGTGAAGAAATGGCGGATGCTTGCGTCTTCATTATGGAACATGTGGATTTTGCCCAGCTGAAAGGAACAGACAAAGAGGTTCGTAATTGTCATATAAACATCGGAACCGGAAAAGAGATCACCATCAAAGAGCTGGCCGGTCTTATCGCCCGTACGGTAAATTACGAAGGAAATATCCGCTTCAATAGCGATAAACCGGATGGAACCATGCGCAAACTGACCGATCCGTCCAAACTCCATAGCTTGGGATGGCATCACCGGATAGAAATCGACGAAGGGGTGCGCCGGATGTACGAATGGTACTTGAAGTAAGGAATAACATGAGTTAATAAGTGAATCGTATGCCTCCTTGAAGATTAAAGTTCAAGGGGGTTTCTTTACGGATAGTTTCTACGTCCGATCCGTCATCAAAAAAGTAAGATATACCCGGCTCGATATAGATACCGATATGACCGGTTATATTCAACTGGCCACCGACACCTCCGGCTAAGGAAAATTGCAACGGCTTAATGGTCTGCTTATCACCTCCGATCTTACCATATATACATTTCTCCACCATACCGCCGGCCGTCAGGTAAAGCGTGAATCGTTCGGAATTTACAAAATTCCAGTTTCCACGAAGCGGAATACCCATATAATGCCATTTCTGTTCCGTCTTCTGCGATGGACGATCCACGGCCTGCCCTTCGGAAGACAACAAGGTATAAGTCACACCACTCTCGACAGAAAAGCCATTCGACAAATATTTACGAACAGACAAGCCGAAACCGACCGGTTGTTTATGTTTGATATCGGAGACGGCTGTTGTTTCCCTTAAATAAGGTATCCCATCCTCAAAAACCAACTGACTCCCATCATTGATCAGAATCATATCGGAAGGCAATCCATCACCCGGAGCGGCAGGCATATCCGCCATAACCAGATAATCCTGTGTCTGAGCCGATGAAGCGCCGGCCGCATTAGAGAATGAAGCGGCAATCGACCACCGCCCGACAGAAGAACGTTTCTTTTCTGATGTTACCGGCAAATGCAATTTATCCTTTCCCGACGGCCTGACCATATTCCGGTTTTCCGGTTGACTTCCGGGTTGAGGTCCTTCGCCATTTACTTCATTCGTGTTTTTCTCCGTGGTTTCCGAAAGCTCATCCGGTTCCTCTTTTGTAATAACAGGGTGTTCGTCTTCAATTCCTCTCCCTGTGGGAACACGGTTATACCGCTTAGGAACGTTAACCGGTCGTTCTTCCTGTTTTGCCTGAGCTATCAATGTCACGGGTTCTTTCGTCTCCGGTATGGCAGCGGGAATCACCGTCAATGCCTGAGGCGTTGTATGACGAATATCAATAGTTGCAGGGCTTTGTATAAGGAATAAGCTCACTCCGGATACGGCCAATACCAATACGGCGACTGCCACCCACCGGATATAAGGACGAATACGTTTCTCCACTACCGGACTCAATGCCACTTCCAGCCTGCTCCATCCATCCGGAGCAGGAAGTTCGGAATAGTCCTTAAGGGCCTCCCTCATCTTCTTCATCCACAAACCTTTATCTTCTTTCATCACATATTTACTCTTAAGTATTCTTTTATCCTCTTAACTAATACCCCTTTTGCACGAAACAGTTGGGAAGCTGATGATTTCTCATTGATTCCCAGCATCTGAGCTATTTCTTTGTGGGATTTCTCTTCAAACGTATATAAGTTGAACACGGTACGATACCCTTCGGGAAGTTCACGGATAAAGTTCATCAGCACCTTCTGCGGAATGATCTCCACATCGGAGGGTTCGGGATACTCATAAGGTTCTTCAATTCCTTCGAGTTCGGTTGTACGAGCCAGCACATCGGTCTTACGCAGATGCTGCAATGCGGCGTTTACCATCACACGCTCCATCCAGGCCCTTAACGAGCCTTTTCCACGCCAGGTAAACTTGTCAAACGAGGCGTAAATCTTCAAAAAGCCGTCATGCAACAGATCCTGTGCCACATCCCTGTTTCCAATATAACGAAGGCATATTCCAAACATTCTCCCTGAATACAGTTCATAGAGTTCCCTGCGAGCAAGGTTGTTACCTTGTTTACACTTCTCAGATAACTCAAATTCTTCCATTCGCCCAGACATGTCTTTGTCTCTTAAATACATGGACAACAAAAATACTGCATGATGCCAACAACAAATTATTCCTTTTGTTTCTTTAACGATCCGCCATGCAATATTCCTTTATTAAAAGCATTTTTCTGATAAAACATCTATTTATTATTCACTTAAAAGTTATACATTGATATGAAGAAGTTTAAAATATCCTTTTTATTATTGATCCTGACTTCAATTTTGACCCCTTTCCTCCAATCGTGTTTGGATGATAATGACAATTATTACTTAGCCATGGCCACATTCAGAACGACAGAGGGCCATGACAATTATTTCACCCTGGATGACGGTGAAAAAATGTATCCACAACAGACAACGTTCGGGAAATTAGAGGATGGTCAACGTGTTTATATATACTTCGATATCCTGGATGAGAATGTAAATGGGTATAAATACAATATCAAGGTCAGAGGAATAGAGAAAATATTGACCAAAGAGCTGTTCGTCATGAATGAAGAAACCGCAGACAGTATCGGTGACGACAAAATCAATATTACAAGCATCTGGTTTGGCGACGATTACCTGAATATCAGGTTTCAATTCCTTGGCACACGCAATCCTGCCGAACTACACATGATCAATTTGGTTCGCAATGACATGGAAGGAGCGGATGAAGAGGAAGAAGAAGGTTATATCGGTTTGGAATTCCGTCATAATGCATTCGACGACCATCAACGAGTAATTCTGAACGGGATTGTCTCTTTCAAAGGCCCTTTTACCAAAGAAGGGATGAAAGGTCTGAAAGTTCGATACAACAGCATAGATGATGGCGTTAAATACGCAAAAATCGATTTCACGAAAGAATCGGCTGAGCAAAACTTTTCAACAAGTTCAGCCACCACCACGGGAACTTCCATTGCTTATTAATTAAATGAAAAACGTAGGGCGCTATCCTTTTTTCGGATAGCGCCCCGTTTAAAGTCATTGATCCGACTTATACCAAAGCGCTGCCCATCAGGAAAGTTGCAGCCAGGGAAACGATTGCATAAAGTTCAGGGAATACGGACAGAATCAATGTATTACCGAATACATTGTGTCCCTGACCGATAGCAACGATACCATTCGCACAAATTTGTCCCTGACGAATCGCAGTGATCAGACACGCAAGCCCCATCGCCAAACCTGAACCAAAGATAGCGGCAGCCTGAATGGACGTCATTTCCGGAGTAAGTATCCCGAAAATGTTCTGAAACATAAAGTAACCGGCAAAACCATACAATCCCTGTGTACCCGGAAGCGCAGTCAATACCAGGAAGTTACCGAAAGCGCTGCTATTCTTTTTTAATGCGCCTATCGCCGCATTACCGGCAATTGATACCCCAAAAGCGCTACCGATACCCGATAAACCAATCATAATCGCAATGCCTGTATAGGCAACAAATAAATTCATGTCCATAATCTAATTATTTTTATTGTTTATATTATTTTTTAAACGGGTTATATTCCTTTCCACCACCTTCATAGCCGGCATTTTTGAAAAATTCCACAAAGGTCAGACGCATGGGATGCACTAAAGCCCCCAACACGTTCATGAAGATATTGATTGCATGCCCGATCACAAAGATGAGCGCCATCACAATGGGACCGGCGATGATATAGTCGGGAGCCAGACCGGCAGCAAGGCTATTAAACACACTGGCTAATATCCCTCCCGACAGTCCCAGCGCAAAGAGACGCACATACGAAAGGATATCGCCCAGCAATCCGGTGGCCATGTTGTAGGTGTTCCACAGTCCCAGTCCGATGTTCACAAAAACATTCTTTCCCGGACTGTTAAACAGAAAGATCATCAATGCAGCCACGCCCATAACAATCCGGTGAACATTTCCACCCATCGGCATTACCGACGGGAGAATCGTCGCAACAATAACGGAGAGGAACAGCATGATCCAGCCCAGTGTCTCGATGGCATACTTAAAACCAAACTGTATGATTTGATTGGCTACTTTCAATGTCATGCCGAAAAGAATCTGAATCACGCCAAGTATCAGCGACAACCGGAACATCTGATTATTATCCAGCGCAACCATCTTCTTTAGTTTTTCCGCCACAGGCCAGTCCAATTCATACAGAGCGAACCCGAAGAAACTGCCTGTCAGCAATCCGCAGATCACCGTCGAGAACGACAGTACCTGCACCAGCGACAATACCGGCTTCATCGCCGGACCGATATTTCCGGCAAACATCCGGTAGCCCGTAACGAATAATAACAGGAACAGTCCGTAACCGATATCACCCAGACAAAGCCCGAAGAAGATCATGAAGAACGGAGCAAAAAACGGCGTCAAATCCATTTCACCATATTTGGGCAACATGTATAGCTTGCAAATCGGTTCAAACCAGGCAAATAACCCGTGGTTCTTCAATTGGATGGGCACATCGTCGTCCGGAGTCGGTTCTGTTATTTCATAATAAGCCTGGCGTTTATCCAGATAAGCAACGACCTCGTTTTCCCGGGTTACAGGTATCCAGCCTTGCAGCAACATCAGCTTTTCTCCGGCCGTACACGTTGTATTCAATAAAACTTTAGAAAACTCAATGCTATGATGCAGGTCATCGATCGCAGCTTTCAGCGAAGAGACTTCTTTTGCCGCCAGGGCTGACAACTTATCTTCATTCTCTTTCAGCGCTTTCTGCGTAGCAGCTATCCGTTCTTCTACTTCAGACAAAGAGTATGACGGCAACTTCACGTGTTCCACATCCGCTTCCACATCCTCACTCACTTTTGTGATGGTGATAAAATAGACTTTAGATGCAAGGACAGAGATAATGACCGCGTTATATTCATCTTCCCATTCCGGTTTATACAAACGTTCCGGACAGATATGAAACCCGATGTTCATTCCCGCATCATAAAGGCCACGGATACTTTCAGGCTTAAAATCGCCCCATGGCAATAAGGCCGCTTCATCCTTTGCATATCCCTGAAGCAGTTGATTCAACTTTGCCTTCGCGTTCTGTAATTCCTCTACTTCCTGTAATACCTCCAGCCCTCTTGCAGGGGTTCCGCCACTTTCGGAAACAGACCGTCCACTCTTTGCGTTGATCGCCATAAACCGGTCGAGAGTAGCTTTCAACTGATCCGACAAGCGGATATTCTCCTGCAATTCAGCATTGTCCATCACGCCCTGTTGTTTCCCGGCCACATGAAGCACTCCAAGATCACGGATATCCTTCAGGAAAGCTTCGTATTCCCTATGATAAACAAGGAACGCAAGTTTCTTCATTTTCGTAATCATACTTCAGCCTCCTTTCTTTTCTCCTGTTGTGATTTCAATATCTTCTGCGAAGACTTGGAAAGGTTTTCCTCGTCCTCCATAAAGCGTTTGATTTTACGCAAGGCATCCTCATATCCGGGAATCTGTACTTTTTCAAACAGGTTCACCTTCTGAGTTGTTTTCTTACGCGCATGTTCCAACAGATTCAGCTTTGCCAACGTAAATTCCCGTTCAATAGCCGTCTGCGCCAAGGATTTCAGTACATGAATACCATCGACATACCACTTGGGGGCATTAAACAAGCTGAACGGACGAATATCAAAATCCACTTTTTCCAGTATCGGCACACGTACGCCGGCTATTTTCTTAACGCCCGGACGCACATCCTTCACCCTGACCAACGCCGGATCAAATTCATTCCAAAGTGCGAACATGGCCTCATAAGTCCGGATCTGTGTCTCCAGCCTTTCCTCCAGCTTCACGGCATCGTCCTTGCAGCGTTTCACTTCCATGCGCAATGCACTCTCCTTGTTCTTGATGATCGGGAGAGTACGCACCCGCACCTTCAACTGCTTTTCCAACTGTTGAAGGGAGGTTTTGTTATATTGAAACTTTATTGCCATATTATTGATTTACGGTTTGACGATTGAAGTTACAATGGATTTACGATCTATTGTAAATTGTCTAATAGTAAACAGACTTAGTTCTTCACCCAATACCGGTCTACCAGTTCCTGCTTGATATTCACCTCTTCCGGACGGAAATACTTGCCAAGCAAACTCCAAGCCACATCCAACATTTCTGTTGTATTAAGGTTAACATCAATGGCAAGCAGGTGATTCGAATAATCCTTCGCAAATGCCAATGTACGTTCGTCATAATTGGTCAGGTCGAAACCATTCTCCATCTTCGTCCTGGCATTGGCGGCATCGGCATACAGACGTACGGCTGCATTCATCACCTGCGGATGGTCCTGGCGTGTCTTCTTACCTGTAACCAGCTGTTTCAGACGTGAAAGTGAACGGAACGGGTCAACGATAACCTTACCAATATCACTGTCACGACGCAGGAACAACTGTCCTTCGGTGATATATCCGGTATTATCAGGCACAGCATGCGTGATGTCGCCGCCGGAAAGCGTAGTTACCGCAATAATGGTAATCGAACCTCCACTCGGAAACTGAACCGCTTTCTCGTATATCTTTGCCAAATCCGAATAAATAGAACCCGGCATAGAGTCTTTCGAAGGAATCTGGTCCATACGGTTCGATACGATTGCCAAAGCATCGGCATACGATGTCATGTCCGTCAGCAACACCAATACTTTTTCATTCTTCTCAACCGCAAAATATTCTGCTGACGTCAACGCCATGTCCGGCACCAGCAAACGTTCTACCGGAGGGTCTTCCGTCGTATTCATAAAACTCACGATGCGGTCCAACGCACCGGCATTGGAGAATACATTCTTAAAGTACAGGTAGTC
Source organism: Mediterranea sp. (in: CFB group bacteria) (assembly GCA_031258135.1). GTDB lineage: Bacteria > Bacteroidota > Bacteroidia > Bacteroidales > Bacteroidaceae > Bacteroides. Next base: position 7,578 of record JAIRNG010000008.1, on the reverse strand, counting down.
GTCATTCGTCATACCCATACCTCCCAGGATGATCTTATCTGTCTGCGCACGTAACGCCACATTCGCCATTACCTGATTATAAGGCTGGTCGGGATCGGCAAAGAACGGGATTTTCTGTCCGGAGACCAATGTGTTATTCAGGTCAATACCTGCAATACCCGTAGCGATCAGCTCCGATGGCTGTTTACGGCGTACCGGATTCACCGATGGCCCGCCGATCTCTACTTCCGTACCTTCAATTTCCGGTCCTCCGTCAATCGGATCACCAAATGCGTTGAAGAAACGACCTGCAAGCCGGTCACTCACTTTAATGGTTGGAGCCTTGCCCAGGAATACCACTTCGGCATTGGTCGGAATACCTTCCGTACCTTCAAATACCTGAAGCGTGATATCATCTCCGGCTATTTTCACTACCTGCGCCAGTTTACCATCTACTGTGGCCAACTCATCATACCCTATCCCTGTAGCCTTGAGCGAACAGGTAGCCTTCGTAATCTGAGTGATTTTGGTATATATCTTTTGAAACGCTTTTGCTGCCATCTTATTTATTTACGATTTAACGATTTACTATTTTACGATTGAAGTTACCTCTGTCATTTTTACGATTGAAATTAGCTCTGTCATTTTTCGTTTTCAATCTCTAATTCTTAACGCTTCTTTCAGCAACCAGGTCCGTCAGCTCTTTCCCGAATCCTTCATAGGCTTCCGAATTGAATTTCGAATAGTTCATCTGCTTGCAAACATTGATCATCTTCTTGAAGTAATCCATAACCTCGTTGAAGTTATCGAACTCAAACTCCGTATGACAAATACCGATGATCGTGTTTAATATCGCTTCCTGACGTTCCATCGGGGTCACGGCATCAATCTCATCGAACGCATCCTGTTGCAGAATCACAAAGTCGATCAGCTCCGATTTCCAGAATGTCACGTGATATTCCACCGGTACGCCGTCGTCGCCAAGGATATTGATCTGTTCTGCAATCTCCTTGCCTCTCTGCAAACGGGTTTTGATTTCATTTACCTTGCCAAGCCACTCGCCGTTGATCGCTTCGGCGATATATGTCTCAAATTCAGGATATTCAATATATTTCGAATACGAATCTATCGGGTTTACCGCCGGATAACGCTTCTTGTCCGCACGCTCCTGTTCCAACGCATAGAAACAACGGGCTACTTTCTTCGTATTCTCAGTCACCGGCTCTTTCAGGTTACCCCCTGCCGGAGATACCGTACCGATAAACGTAATAGACCCGGTTTCACCATTATCCAGAACGACATAACCCGCGCGGCCATAGAAGTTGGAGATAATGGACGACAAGTCCATCGGGAATGCATCAGGCCCGGGTAATTCTTCCAGACGGTTCGACATTTCACGCAAGGCCTGCGCCCAACGCGAAGTAGAGTCCGCCATCAGCAACACCTTCAATCCCATTGTACGATAGAACTCGGCAATCGTCATAGCCGTATACACTGACGCCTCACGGGCGGCCACAGGCATGTTCGACGTGTTCGCAATGATGATCGTACGTTCCATCAACTTGCGTCCGGTATGCGGGTCGACCAGTTCGGGGAACTCGGTAAAGATTTCCACGACCTCATTCGCCCGTTCGCCACAAGCCGCAATGATTACGATATCCGCCTCCGCCTGTTTGGATATCGCATGCTGAAGCACCGTCTTTCCTGTGCCGAACGGCCCGGGGATAAACCCTGTCCCGCCCTCCACAATCGGGTTAACGGTATCAATTGCACGTACTCCCGTTTCCAACAGTTTAAACGGGCGCGGTTTTTCCTTATAGTTGGTCATGGCGCGTTTCACCGGCCATTTCTGTACCATATCGACCTTTGATTCATTCCCGTCTTCATCGGTCAGGACAGCCACCACATCATAGATCGTATAATCTCCCTCTTCTGCGATTGATTTCACTCTACACACACCCTTCTGTGTGAATGGCGCCATGATTTTCAGCGGTTGGAAGTTCTCATCCACCTGCCCCAGCCACATAGACGCCCGCACTTCGTCGCCCACCTTAACCAAGGGTTTGAAATGCCATTTCTTCTCTTTGTCCAACGGAAAAGTATAGTCTCCGCGTTTCAGGAAGACACCTTCCATCTTGTCGAGGTCATTTTGCAGGCCATCATAGTTTTTCGATAACATACCCGGGCCTAAAGTCACCTCAAGCATGTGTCCCGTGAACTCGGCTCCGGCGCCTACTTTCAGTCCGCGCGTACTTTCAAACACCTGGACATATACGTTCCGGCCTACGACCTTAATAACCTCAGCCATCAGCCTGTCGCCACCGGTCGAGATATAACAAATCTCGTTCTGCGATACAGGCCCGTCAACAATGAGGGTTACCATATTGGAAATAATTCCGTTTACCGTTCCTTTTGTCGTCATATAATTATTGGATTTTATTTACTTCAATTCGGCAGGGATACTCACATCATCCTTCAGCGAGCCGATGAGTTCCCTGAACATCTCCCCTCCCCTCTCCTTATCCAGCGACAACCAGCGTCCGATCATCTCTGTTTTAAGCAGAAAAGCAAAAATACGCTCCACGGAAAAGTAATTAAAGAATGTTTCATCCTCAATCCAGTTCCATCTCAACATATCCGTTTTCTTTTCGCGTTCCAGCAGTTCGTCGATCTCGCTGATCTTCACGAACTGATCAAAGTATTCTACTTCCCCCGTCAATCCGAAGTCACGCGCCCCGGAAGTGCGCAAAGCTTCCGTAACCTCCGTATCACCCACGATATTCCGGGCAATGTCCGTTTTATATTTACGTGCGGCTAAAGCCACAAATACATTATTCAATATCAGATTGAACTCAAACCATGAAGCGACAAATTTATTCTTACTACCCATACCGTATGCATAGTACAGCGCCGCCAGATCATTCTCCGGCAGTCCCGTATCATCACCTGCCGGCGTATCGCTGAAATGGTTTGTGATAAACGCGACTAAGTAAGAAGGAAAGTCTTTGGGGTTTACGGCTCCACCCTCTTTGATGGCGGCGATATACTCCGCCAGCTCCGCCGCAGAGAAATTCCCGCGGGTATCGATCTCCGCATCTTTGTTTTTCAGGAGTTTCAATACATTCGCATTATCATACTTCAGGTAAAACAGATCGATCAATCTTTTATCCGCATCCGACAGGTTCGGATATATTTCCTCCCTGAAACCGGATACCGTATAACTCAGTTTACTGTCCTCGAGCGTGAGGTCGGGCAAACCGGCTATCAAGTAATAGTAATTACTCATATATTTTCAGAATAACATTTCAACAAGCTGAGGCCGCAGGAAATCCCTGAAATAGTTCATAAATTCTTCTTCGCCAAAATTCACCTTATACGAACCATCCTGCGGGGAAACGGTAAATAATGTTTTTTGTCCGTTGACCTGCTCTATCTTCACACCCTTGTCCAACAGAGCTTTCGCATTTGCGGCGAAATAGTTCTTCAGGGCGCCGGCATCGGCTGTCGATATCACAATCGGTTCATCAACACTCCACTTTGAAGCCAATGCTACGATAAACTCATTGAGGAAGTTCCTGTTATCATTAAATTCCTTTACGGAATCCGTTACGACCCGGTCTGTTATGATATTCGTGATTTCAGATTTCAACGCGTGAACGGCCTGACCGGCGAATAGCTTCAATTCCGACTTTGTATTTTCAGCTAATTCACCGGCAGACTTACGGGCGGCGGCCAGAATTGAAGCGGCCTCTTTCTTTGCATTCTCAACGATCTCCCTGGCTTCTTCCTGAGCTTTTCCGATAAGTCTTTTTGATTCTTCGTTACCTTTCTCCACGCCTTCACGGTAAATCTTATCCGTAAGCTCCTGAATTTTGTTTTCCATATAACAAGGCTTTTTTTAGAAGTTTATATCACAGTTTCTTTTTCTCTCTTTCCATATAATATCCGCCAAAAATACAAAAATCAATCTTATAACAAAGAAAAAGCATATGTTTTTTTTGAAAAATGGACAAGCCATACTTCCGGCATACGGGAATAAACATCCTTTCCGGAAAAAGCGCTATCTTTACGGACATAACTTAACACACATTTATTTATGATAAGAAGAACATTTTATTTCCTCACCGCAGGATTGATAGCCCTTTCCTGTACGAGCAGGAAGGAACGTACGGAAAATGAACTGACCATGGCGGTCGGGACTTACACCGGGGGCGACAGTAAAGGAATATACACGTTCCGTTTTAATCAGGAAACCGGAGAGTTCAAGGCTTTAAGCGACGCCGGAATCAGCAATCCGTCTTATCTGGCCATCTCCGGTGACAACCGGTTCGTTTATGCCGTAAGCGAGCATGGCGATGGCAGGGAAGCGGTTACGGCCTTCCGGTTCGATAAGGAAAACGGCGCATTGCAGAAGTTGAACAGCGTACCGGCTATGGGGGCGGACCCATGTTATATCATCACAGCCGGCCGGCATGTGGTCACCGCAAACTACAGCGGCGGGAGCATTTCGGTATTCCCCCTCGCCGAAGACGGCTCTTTGCTTCCCGCTTCGGATGTTATCCGGTTCACAGGTTCCGGCGCCGACAGGGAACGCCAGGAAAAGCCGCACCTGCATTGCGTCCGGATCTCCCCCGACGGCAAATTCCTTTTCGCCTGTGATCTGGGAACCGACCGGATCTACGTCTTCGGGATTAACGCACAAGCCCATGCCGGAAGTGAAGAGAAATTCCTGAAAGCGGCTACCCCGCCCGTTTTCCACGTTACACCCGGTTCCGGCCCGCGCCATATCACCTTTTCCCCCAACGGCAAACAGGCCTATCTGATCAATGAGCTTTCGGGTGCGGTGGTCGCTTTCGATTATAAAGACGGGACGTTATCCGAAATCCGGACCATACAGGCGGACACCGCTGGCGCCAGAGGCAGCGCGGACATACATGTCAGCCCCGACGGGAAGTTCCTGTATGCCAGCAACCGCCTGACAGCGGACGGAATCGCCATATTCGGCATAGACCGGACGGATGGCAAACCGGTTAAAGCAGGTTACCGGTTAACGGGAAACCATCCCCGCAATTTCATTATCACACCCAATGGAAAGTACCTGCTGGTGGCTGCCAGAGACCGCCATGCGATAGAAATTTACGAAAGAGACGAAGAGAGCGGACTGCTTACGCCTACCGGGAAAGAGATTCCCGTGGACAGCCCTGTCTGTCTGAAGTTTGCGCTGTGAGGAGGGAAGTTATACAAATCAAACGCAGAGTATTTAAAATAAATACCCTGCGTTCTTTCTGGGTATATATGGTCACTGACCACCGGCAGATTCCTGTTTATCCTTACCGCCCGGACGGAGACGCCGCCAATCAGCGCGAGACTTACCGATAGGAATTGCAAATCCCACCTGCAGGTTGAGCGCCCTCGCCGAGACCGGAATAAACATGGAATTAGTTTTGGGGAACACATAATCGCTCGCAATATAAAAGAAAGAGCCCAGATGCAACGACAGTCCAACCGTTTGAAAACCGCCGTGGATGAACGAATAACTCAGCCCGGCTTCCAATCCGCGGAACGGCATGACGGCGCCCCCTATCGTGTATTCCGAAACGGCTTTGGTCGAATTGAAACGGGTGGTCGAGAACAGGCCGACGTTGATGTTCTCTTTCGGAAACGTATATTCTATTCCCCAATTGAATCTTGCTTTCAGACCGGTTTTGCTTTTCATCCCTTCCGGTTTTTCCTTGAAGTCGTAGGCGTCTTTGAAAGAATCTTCCAGATCGTCAAAAAGATCATCCGAATTATCAAAGCTGATCTCCTTATCCCCCGAAATAGTAATATCCTCCGAATCGGCCGCCAGATAAAGGCTGTTCGCTTTATTCCAGCTGATAAAGCCCAGGTCGGTCACCGCCGCCGAAACGGTAAAGTTGTTCAGGAATGAATTATCATCAAGGAAATAGCCGGGCTTGAAAGCCGCGCCCAGGTCAACGCCCAGACCGAAACCGTTCACGCCGGCAGCGATGTCATCCAGATCGAGTCCGTCGAACCGGCCTTCGTCATCGTATTGGGGTTTAACCCCTTTCATGGCGAGCTGCATGGAAGAGTGCGCTTCCGTCACCCACCATTTGTCCTTCCCGATATTCAGTTTCATCCTGTCCAGCCCGGTGCGGCCATAGGCCAATCCTGCCAGGACTTTCACTTTGGCTCCCACCAGAAGCGCATTATCCAGCAAAGGATAGGAACCGCCCAGGCCAACCTGGCCGTATGCCGTTGCATCTGTGGAAAGGCCGCCGAAATCGTATGTTTCGCCGTTGCCGTCAAAGGCGGCGCCTTTTTTCAGGAAACTGAAAACATCCCTGGGAACATTGGTTTCCGCATTGACCCTGAGGCTTGCATCGAACGTCACGAAGGCCTCTCCTACATAGAAGCCAAAACCAAGAAGGGTTTCATTGAGGTCGAAATTCAGATAGTTCTGAGCGGAAATCCCTTTCATGAACTGATCGTATGAGATATTTTCATGCAGGAACAGGCTGCTCTTGCCGTTCCCGTCCGCACCGGGGAAAAGAAAATTGTCCAATGCAAAAGAATTTGTCCGGTATCCGACGGAATAGTCCGTCAATCCCGGAATCCCGATGTAACCTCTTGTCGGGCGCAAAGCCGGATTCAAAGAGATTTTGGCATAAGAGGACGACAGAAAATATTCCGTATTAGCCGATTGTCCGAAGGTGGAACCGGCAGAGAAAGAAACGCCCAACAGAACGAGAAGCGTCTTTGTATAATGATATAATTGTTTCACTGCTGTAAGGATTTAAAATTAAAACTCATAATGGATACCACTCTCTGAAACGATTCTAACGCCTTTAATCTCGATATAATCGCTCTCTTTAATCTTGCCTTGTCCCGACAGGCGGAAAACAAATGAAAGATGCCGGGCGGCTTTCATTTTTTCCAGATCGTTGCCTGCTATGGCAATCGACAGGGTTTTATCTTCTTTCAGTACGTCGCTGAAATCAATGATTTTATCGAAATTGGCATCCAATATGGCGGCCGAAATCTGCAACTTTATCCCCCCGCCTCCAATCGAAACATCCACAACATCCGCCTGAATGGAAACACTTTTTTTGGTATGGCTGAACACCTGATCGTAAATATCCTCGCTGAACAGATTGGTAATCGTATCCTTCAGGCTTAAATCTATATTTTTAAAATCAAACGGAATCTTAAACGTATAGCCGGCCGACAGTTCCAACTGCTCCGGCGACAGTTTCGCATTGGCGTCATCGAAATGTAATTTTACGGCGTAGTCCAATGCTGTGGGGAATGGCGTGCTGATTATATCGTCGAAGTTTTTCAGATTTGCCGGCGTCAGGGAATAAGTTTCGGTTTTCGGGGAACCAAATTCCGGTTTCCGGAACGAGAACAGATCATCATCACCAAGAGAAGCAGTTATTTCCCCGTCGTTTCCGGTGGTTTTCGACAAATCGAGTCCCAGTTTGAAATCCGTTCCTAATTTGGTTGTCAGGTTCAAAGACAGGGAGGGATTCTTAAATTCAAGAACGTCGCCGGGGCTGAAAGCATCTTTCAGATCGCCGAATCCGTCCACCCCACCGG
>JAIRNG010000003.1 GCA_031258135.1 Mediterranea sp. (in: CFB group bacteria) | reverse complement strand
AGCTGCCTGCAAAATCGGAAAGATTGGCGATCTGACTAAATATCTCAACGTAATATTCAAATAAGTCAACGACTTATTGAATTATTACGTTGACTTATTGAATTATTACGTTGACTTATGTTTTTCAATCGTCCGTCAAACACTTCCGGCGGGCGGCATAAACCAAAGAAATGGATTTTAAATACGCCGGTCAGTCATTTTCTTCTTAATTCCGGTTATTGGGCGTAAGTTATTGATAATAAAGGTTTTAAGAGATGTCTCCTCTCGAAAAAGCGTGGGACTTGTGGGACTTCTGTGGGACTTTTTTCGAAAGTCTCACACGTTATAACGCCATGTAAATCAGATAGTTAACAGGCCTCTGTGGGACTTGTGGGACTTTTTAAGAAAAAAAACGCTATGTAGGGGGGCTGAAATTTTCTTCACCCGTATAGCCTGTAAATCGGTTGGTTGATGTTATCTTTGCATAAACGTATTCCGAATGACTGAAGACATCTACCTGACCATATCCGAACGATCTGAAGCGATATATACGGAGAAACGAAGCAAATTTATCGCCGTGGCATTACCTGTATGCACAGTGGATGAAATCAAAGAACACATTGACTTTTATCAAAAGAAGTACTATGACGCCAGGCACGTATGTTATGCGTACATGTTGGGGGCGGAACGTAAGGACTTCCGGGCAAACGACAATGGAGAACCGTCGGGAACTGCCGGCAAACCCATTCTGGGACAAATAAACTCAAACATGTTAACCGATATCCTGATTGTAGTTATCCGTTATTTCGGCGGCGTCAAACTGGGTACCGGCGGACTGATTGCAGCCTATAGAGCCGCCGCCGCCGAAGCTATCGCCCGGGCGCAAATCATTGAAAAAACAGTGAACGAAGATGTTACATTCATGTTTGAATATCCTTTCATGAACGACGTTATGCGGATTGTGAAAGAAGAAGAGCCTGAAATTTTAAATCAATCGTATACCGTGAATTGCCGTATGGTTCTGCGAATCCGTAAATCCTCGATGCCCGGATTACGGTCCCGCCTGGAGAAAGTCGAAACGTTAAGGTTTATGGAAGATATTTAGTTTGTATTCTTTGGATTTTCAGAAAATACTCCATATCTTTGCACCGCTTTTTAGAAAAGAGTTTCCTTATAATTTTCGGGGTGTAGCGCAGTCCGGTTAGCGCACCTGCTTTGGGAGCAGGGGGTCCCAGGTTCGAATCCTGGTACCCCGACCATTTGGAGTAACAAAGAAGAGGCGTCCAGACAGGGATGCCTCTCTTTGTTTATAACTTAAGTTTAGTTGAAATGGCAAAAGAATTAAAAGACCTCACCAAACGCAGCGAGAATTATTCACAATGGTATAACGATTTGGTGATTAAGGCCGATCTCGCAGAGCAATCGGCCGTACGCGGCTGCATGGTTATTAAACCCTATGGATACGCCATTTGGGAGAAAATGCAACGCCAACTGGATGACATGTTCAAAGAGACCGGTCATGTAAATGCCTATTTCCCGCTATTGATCCCGAAGTCATTTCTAAGCCGTGAAGCCGAACATGTGGAGGGTTTCGCCAAAGAATGTGCCGTAGTCACCCATCACCGTCTGAAGAACGGCCCGGACGGGAAAGGGGTAGTGGTAGACCCTGAAGCCAGATTGGAAGAAGAACTTATCATTCGTCCGACATCAGAAACAATCATCTGGAATACGTACAGGAATTGGATCAATTCATATCGCGACCTGCCCATCCTGATTAATCAATGGGCCAACGTTATGCGTTGGGAAATGCGTACGCGCTTATTCCTGCGGACAGCCGAATTTCTGTGGCAGGAAGGCCACACGGCGCATGCAACGAAAGCGGAAGCGGAAGAAGAAGCGGTCAGAATGTTGAATGTATATGCCGAATTTGCGGAAAAATACATGGCTATGCCTGTTGTTAAAGGTATAAAGAGTGAAAATGAGCGTTTTGCCGGCGCACTCGAAACCTACACGATAGAAGCGATGATGCAGGACGGTAAAGCGTTGCAGAGCGGTACGTCACATTTCCTGGGACAAAACTTCGCCAAGGCGTTCGATGTGCAGTTCGTAAACAAAGAAAACAAGTTGGAATATGTATGGGCTACTTCATGGGGGGTGTCTACACGTTTAATGGGTGCGCTTATCATGACCCATTCCGATGACAACGGCCTGGTTCTCCCACCGTCATTGGCGCCTGTCCAGGTCGTTATTGTACCTGTTTACAAAAACGGGGAGCAATTAGCGCAAATCAACGGGAAGGTAGCGGGTATCGTAAGCAGATTAAAAGCGTTGGGCGTCTCTGTCAACTATGACAATGCGGACAACAAACGTCCCGGGTTCAAATTCGCAGATTATGAATTAAAAGGAGTTCCCGTTCGTCTTGTCATGGGAGGACGTGATCTGGAAAATAACACCATGGAGGTTATGCGCCGGGATACCTTACAGAAAGAAACCGTCTCCTGTGACGGAATCGAGGCCTGCGTACAGCGCCTGTTGGAAGAGATACAGCAAAACATCTACCGGAAAGCGCTCGATCTTCGCAACTCAAGAACGATGACCGTTGATTCTTATGATGAATTTAAAGAAAAGATTGAAGAAGGCGGGTTCATTCTGGCGCACTGGGACGGAACGGCCGGAACGGAAGAGAAAATCAAGGAAGAGACAAAGGCTACCATCCGCTGTATTCCTTTGGAAGGAGACAGAACTCCCGGCGTTTGTATGGTTACGGGAAAGCCGTCGGCGCAGCGGGTGATTTTTGCAAGATCATATTAAGCTATTTATGCTCGATTGAAATAGAATCATTCATCACACTGTCTACCGGATTTGACGTCGGAGCCATACCGCTCCGTCTCCGGAACAACAGTCTCCTCCAGGTATCAAAGTCCTTGCTGTAGATTATACCGATGCCTTGCGTTGTCAGATTGCTGCGGGCATAGTGCCGGTCATTGGTCTCGCTATATGCTTTCAGACGTATGTCGCCCGCACGGGTCAATAACCATTCCGCTTCAAAGTCACCGATAAAGTTGCTATTCGCCAGCGGATTTTCCTTATAGCCGAAATTACCGTTAATCAATAAACGGTTGTTCAGCAATTGTCCCGAAAGCATTCCCTCAAGCTCAAAGTCCGTCCAACCTTTTTCACCGGTACTCAGATTCGTGCCGAGCATCCAATTATTGTTATCTATAATCTGGGACAATAAACGATTTAACTGGCCGGACAGGGTGGATGAGAGCAGGGAAGTCATCATATTGGAGTTCTGGGTGGTCGATGCCACATAATCGGGCGTATAGAATTTACCTATGGCCAGCAAATAAAGCATTTGCATATTTATGTCTTCGTCTGTCCTGATATAATTGCGCACAAGATTCTCGGTTTCACTGGAAACACCCGGTAAATCAATATCCAGTTTTACCACAGGCCTGAACAGTGAACCGCTGAGATTCATCAGACAGTTCACCTTCATGTTCCGGTTTACCGTTCTATCCGATAGAACGTCTTCCGGCACCAAATCCGATAATGAAACCGAATTTACCGTATATACGGCTTGTATATCCATTATCGCATCGTACGGATCGCCGCTGAACTGAACGCTGCCGCCTTCCTTTATCAGAAAATCTTTCCGGATGACTTCCTGCAGGCTGAATTTATACGCCCCTTGTGCAATATCATAGTGGCCAAACACTTTCACATCACCCTTATTGTAGAATTCCGTACGTATGCTTCCATATCCCCTGACCGAAATGTTATCGTCGGATGCCGGGTCCATGATGATCTTCGCTGTTGCATCGGGCGTCACGTCTACCTGAATATTCAAATGGACGTCAAGTTCCGGGTCATCTTCTTCCTCCTGATGTTTCCGGGCCAGTTCAAATGCCGATATCATCTGTATTGAATCCTGTAAATTCACATTCGGCGTTTTATCCACAACTTTTATAAACTGACTGTTCGCTGCGGAAGCCGCGGAAGCCATGGCATATACAAAGCTCGTATTTTTATCCGTAGTCAATGCGGCATCTACACGTAATCCCTGGTCGCTGCCGGAAAGGATCGCACTGCCGCTGGCGTAAACCTTACCGTAAAACGGCATCTCAGGATTCTCCATCGTATTCATCACCAGCATATTTGAGGCATTCATCTCCAGGCGATATGCCATATCTTTAAAATGTTTATGCCGTATCTGGCCCGTTACTTTTCCGGAATGTCCTTCGAGGTCGGATATCAGGGCGTTTTGTACCGATATTCTTTCCGGCATAAAATGCACGCTATCTTCCAATATGAAACAGGTATTAAGCGTATTCACTTTAAAACGGGCGTCCGCCCTGGCGCTTCCTTCTATATTTAAGGCGTTGAAAGGGCCATAAAGATGAATCCGCCCGCTTGTACGTCCTTTAATGTCGGACATGATACTTCTGACGTAAAACTCCAGAAACCTTATATTGGCATTCCTGGGCTTTATATGAAGATCGAGGCCGCTTTTAGGCCGCAAAGGATAGATGTAGCCTTTAACATCTATCGAAGCCATATCCTTTTCACGGACATCGGCGTCGACATAAATGCCTTCCTCTTTCTGATTCCACTCGCCATAGACATTCATATCACCGAATACTCCGTCATTCAAACTGAAATCACGGACAAATAAACGGGCATTCATAACGGGCGCCTTCAATAAACCGCTGGCGTATGCAACACCCGAAGCAGAACCTTTAAAGCCTATGGATTTCAGATTGACCACATCAAAGACATAGCCGATATTGATCTCTTTCAGGTCGACTTTTACCGTATCGGCAGAATGTCGGGAGGCATATCCGTTGACACGCAAATACTGGTCCGTATGACCAAAGTAGAAATTATCAATATGTATTTTCTCCGAATCGGCTACAATCTGTGCGGGATGAATCTTCCAGATCGTATCGTTCAGAATCACACGGGTAGGTTTTATATTGATCATCGTCTTCAACGAGTTGCCCTCGTCTTCCGACCTGGAAAAGTTTGTTTCGGCCGAGACCTGTCCGCTATAGGTGGTCGTTGCACTGTTTCCCCAATTCAACAGGGTAGTTAAAATATCATTTCCGGCCCGGGCGTCCAGGGCGACATTTACGGCGCCTTGCTTTCCGTAATTACTGAATCGTATATGCCCTCTTAACTGGTCCGACGGATTTTCCAGAAGCGCCATACCCGATTCTACAAAAACGCCGCCATAACTGAAACGGGGGAAATATCCCTCGACACGCATACGGTTTGTCTGCTCGTTAAGGTATCCTTTACATGTAGAGTGACTGTATATATTCAGCGGAATATTAAAAACAGCCGATAAAATCTCCGAATTGTAAATATGGACATCAAAACTCAGGTTATTCGTTGTCGCTGTAACAGCTTTTTCGGATACGAACAGGGAGGGAAGATAGTTTCTCACCATGTTTATTATACTCTGAGGAAGCGTACGATAAGAATAATTGCCCTCTATATCAGCGTTTAAGAACTCAGACCGGAAGGTCAGTTTATTCTTCCCGTATTCGCGGGTAGCTGAAATTCTTATGTTATCCGCATGATAGCTCCGTTCGGGCGCGTCGAACTTCAGGCTATCTACGTCAATCGTACCGATCATGTCATCAATGCTTCTCCCTGTGAAGTTGGCCCTGAGCGCCAATGAGAGGGCCGAATCTTCATGCTTGGAAGTCAGGTTCAATTCATGGGGGCGAACATCCTTAATGCCGGCAAGAAAATTAAAAGTCGGAGTCTGCTCACTCAAATTAAAATGACCATTCAGCAGAACAGAGCCGTTCGTGTCGTCCAACGCTATCTTGCCGTTAAATCCCCCTGACCTGTATTCGCCATCCAATGTGATATTCCTGTACGCATAATCACTGTATTCCAATGATGAGACTAACCCTTTCATTACAACGGTGGGGTATTTTTGATTCTCATAGAAGTCGCTGGTTACATCAAGGTTAAATGAAGTTTTCCCCCATTTATCGAAACTCAACCATTGCCCGAACTCAAACCCGTCCGTCTTAAGTCTGCCCGAATATGAAAATAATCCCCTCGATTTATCCGAAGTTAATTTAACGTCGACGTTCAAAGCGCCTAACTCCGTCCGGAAAATGCCGTAGGTCACAAGATCGGTGAAATAGCCTGAGATTTCTCCGCGAAAAGAAATATCTCCCAGCTTCTTCAGCACACTAGGCGTCTCTTTGTATTTATCGCTTAAATTCCTGCTTATAAAATCCACCCCTTCTTTATCTATCGACAAATGGGAAAGATTTCCGTAAATAAATGCATCGGATGGTTCGGACAAGTCCCGGAAAGCCACATCGCCTCTTATCCGCAAATGTTCTCCCGCACCGACAATCAGGCGTGGAACATTTAATTGGTTGATTATGCCATTCGCCTCCAGTTCCATATCCACTTTCTCCTTGAAATGGGCAAGAGCAGGGACAAAAGGCGAAATGTCCTGCAATGTTACGCTGGACGGAAGCATCTTGAAAGAAAACCGCACATCGGTAATGAATTTATTAAAGGATTCCAGGCTGTCATAATGCATCCGGATTGTATCCATCCTTAATGATGTCCCGGGCAGGTCTACCTCGAAATTCTCAATGGACATCTGCCGTTCATTGCCCAGTAATTTCATGCTTAACTTCTCCATTTCCAACCCCGACTGTTCATCTACGCTTAAACGTTTTATCTGGGCGTTAATAGAGTCGTTACTTAATGCCTTCAGAGAGATATTGCCTATAATATTAAATAACTTAATATGGCTGGGATTAAATTTACCCGGCGTCTCGTCTTCCGACAATACATCATAAGCGAGTTTGCCGCGCCTGATCAGAAGGGAATTTATGCGCAAATCAAGATTTGTTTCTTTTTGAATACGATCTTTCAAACTAAGTGCGTCAATCAGAAACTTATAATTGGGATCGGCATCAGGAGACGGCTTATTTAAAGCAATATTAAAACTAAATAGTTGAATATTACTTATAGAAATCCGGCCCCTGAGCAGAGAAAAAATACTAAATTTAGCAGAAAGGCGGGATATCTTTAGCATTTCCTCACCCGACCGGTCATACAGTAACAGGTCATCGATAATTATCCGATTGAAAAGGCCCAGGTTAATTTTCCCGATACTGACTTCTGCTTTTAACAATTCAGAGAGTTCATGCGCCGCAAATAAAGTAATTTCCCGCTGAATATAAGGGGTATTCAACAGTATAATACTTCCGAAATATACTCCAAGTATACTCCCGAATACATAACGCATTACTTTTTTAAACTTCCTGATAGGCTATTGAGATTATTTTGCGAACAAAAGTATAAAATATAATGTTATGAACAGACTTTATCATTACTTTTGCACCGTTAAATATAAAAAAATGAGTACGATAATTCTGGGAATCGAATCATCCTGTGATGATACCTCGGCGGCAATCGTTGAAGATGGCGTTTTATTATCGAATATAATAGCGGGACAGGCTATCCATAAATCATACGGCGGAGTTGTGCCTGAACTTGCATCAAGAGCTCACCAGCAAAACATTGTACCGGTTGTTCACGAAGCCCTAAAACAGGCAGGCGTAAGTAAGGACAAAATCAGCGCCGTAGCTTTTACACGCGGTCCGGGCTTAATGGGCTCCTTGCTGGTAGGCGTCTCTTTTGCCAAAGGATTTGCGCGGGCTTTGAATATCCCTCTGATAGACGTCAACCATTTGAAAGCTCACGTGTTAGCTCATTTTATAAAAGAAAAAGATGGAAATACGGAACAACCGGAATTTCCTTTTCTTTGCCTGTTGGTATCCGGCGGCAATTCTCAGATCATTTGGGTTAAATCGTATGATGAAATGGAGGTTCTGGGGCAAACGATTGACGATGCGGCCGGAGAAGCCATCGACAAATGCTCAAAAGTGATGGGATTAGGATACCCCGGAGGGCCGATTATTGACAGGCTGGCCCGCCAAGGGAATCCCAATGCTTATACATTTAATAAACCACATATTCCGGAACTGAATTACAGTTTCAGTGGTCTGAAAACCTCATTCCTGTATTCTTTAAGAGACCGGATAAAAGAAGAACCGGATTTTATTGAGCATCACAAAGAAGATTTGGCGGCATCTTTAGAGGCGACCGTAGTAGAGATTCTGATGGATAAACTTCGTAAAGCAGCCAAACAATATAAGATCAATCAGGTGGCTGTTGCCGGCGGAGTATCGGCGAATACCGGACTTCGGAACGCATTCCGTGAACATTCGGAAAAATATGGCTGGAAAATATTTATCCCTAAATTCGGATATACCACCGATAATGCCGCCATGATAGCTATAACCGGTTATTTCAAATATTTGAATAAAGATTTCTGCTCAATAGACCTCCCGGCATATTCCAGAGTTATTCTGTAAATAGATGAAGATAGAAGAAACCATCGGACATATCCTCAAAGAGAAAAATCTGACGCTTTCCACGGCCGAAAGCTGTACCGGAGGAAATATCGCGGCGCGGATCACCTCCATTTCCGGAAGTTCCGAATATTATAAAGGCAGCATAATCGCTTACGACAATGAGGTCAAAACAAGCCTGCTCATGGTTTCTCCGGATACGCTGGAACGGTATGGGGCTGTCAGCCGTGAAACGGTAACCGAAATGGCGAAGGGCGCAATGAGTATGCTGAAAACAACGTGCGCCGTAGCGACATCCGGTATTGCAGGCCCGGGCGGTGGAACACCGGCCAAGCCTGTAGGCACGATTTGGATAGCGGCAGCATTTAAAGACAAACTCATTACACGGAAACTGGAAGAGGATAGGGGAAGAACCGCAAATATAGAAAACACGGTTTTTGAAGCGCTGAACCTGCTTCTGAAACTCATAAAATAGAGATTACGCCATGAATTAATTCTTCAATTATTTGTTTTGTAATCATAAAAGTGCTTACTTTGCACTCTGTTTGAGGTATACATAGATAAAAATTATAAAAACAAGATAGAAATGTCGAAGATTTGTCAGATTACCGGAAAGAAAGCCATGATTGGCAACAATGTTTCGCACTCAAAAAGGAGA
>JAIRNG010000146.1 GCA_031258135.1 Mediterranea sp. (in: CFB group bacteria) | reverse complement strand
TTGGAGAGTACGCACGGCTTGTATTTTTCATTGGAGCGCAGCCTTGGCCTTCCGCGTTTTTCGCCTCTCTTCCCGGGATGTTTCTTCCGGTAGTATGCTCTGGCTTTTGCCCTGTTTTTCTTCTTGCTGTTGAACTCACGCTCTCCTTTTTTTTCGGTTTGTACGAGCAGGCTGTTCTATAATCCAGGCAATCCAATCCTGAACAAATTTTGATGTTATTTCGTGGATACTTATTTGCTCTCTACCAATAAACTTAACCAAGTTGTTTAGTGCATTTTCGTATGTAAGAGCAGTTCCTGTATGACCAGAGGAGTTTAGCTGTTTAACCAAGCTCCTACCATACACAACAATATCCAGATCAAACTTTTCTGTTTTTGTTTCGAATGTAATTAGATTTACCACCTGATCAATGGTCATACTTTTGATAAGCTCACCACAATCATCACATTTCCTGCGATACCTTTTAATAATCTCATCAGTCTTATCTATATAATACTGATTTTTGATCTTAAAAGTCTTTTGGGTAACATCATCCTTAGTAATATAATAAGGTGTAGCCAGGTACTTTTTCTGCTGGTTATGAGTAACCCTTATTTTGATGTTATATGTGCCATCTTTCTTTTTTTGATGGGCATAAACCTCCGCTTTAAACGTAGCCATATTGTATTTGTAGAATATTTGTAGAACATTATACTGCAAAAATAGGCTTTTTTGCGGAATTTATTGGAGAGATGATAATATGATTGACCAAAATGGTACCCCCGATGAGAATCGAACTCATATTTTCGGTTTAGGAAACCGACGTTCTATCCGTTGAACTACAGGGGCTTACATCATTTTATCTAACTGATTCAAAGAACGCTTTTTTATTTCAATCCACTTTTGTAGCTTTGTACTCAACGGAGTTTAGGAAACTTCTATTCTATCCGTTGAACTACAAGGCCGTGATATTCGCCTGCAAAGATATTAAAATAATAGTATTAGATGCAAATGAATGACCGGCCGGTTGATTTTTTAATAAAAACCCCCGCGACTTTTAATACCGTAATGCAGATAGATTTGAAAAGATTTTGCCAATTCGTATAACTTTCCGATTTTTGTAAATTCTTAAGTGAATAACATCTAAATTTAATCTTAAATTGAAGTAAAATTATGGCAGATGAAGTGATGGCTAAAGATGTGGAGAGAGTGGTGGTTCGCTTTTCCGGCGACTCCGGCGATGGTATGCAGTTGGCGGGTAGTATCTTCTCTAATCTATCGGCTGTATTGGGGAATGATATTTCTACATTTCCCGATTACCCGGCAGAAATTCGTGCTCCGCAAGGTACATTAAGTGGTGTTTCCGGTTTTCAGGTTCATATCGGATCGGATAAAGTCTATACTTCAGGTGATAAATGCGACGTTCTGGTTGCGATGAATCCTGCAGCATTGAAAACGAATACCAAGTTTCTCACTTCACATTCGGTTATCATTATTGATAATGATTCGTTTACCAGGAAAGACCTTGAAAAGGCGCTTTATACGACAGATGATCCGTTTACGGAACTGGGCATCCGCAATCAGGTGATTGACGCTCCCATCTCTTCCATGTGTAAAGAGAGCCTCAAGGATAGCGGTTTGGATAACAAGGCGATACTCCGTTGCAAGAATATGTTTGCGCTGGGATTGGTATGCTGGTTGTTCAACCGTCCATTGGAGTATGCCATACATATTCTTCAAAACAAGTTTGCCAAAAAGCCGGCAATTGCCGGGGCAAACATCAAGGTGATGACCGACGGATATAACTACGGTCATAACATACATGCATCGGTTTCCACTTACCGTATAGAATCTAAAGGGAACAAAGAAAAAGGGGTTTATACCGATGTTAATGGTAACCTGGCTACCGCTTATGGTTTGATCGCCGCTGCCGAGAAAGCCAATCTTCCATTGTTCCTTGGGTCTTATCCGATTACTCCGGCTACGGATATTCTGCATTATCTGTCGAAATATAAAGAACTGGGGGTTGTTACCGTTCAGTGCGAGGATGAGATATCGGGCTGTTGTAGCGCTATTGGAGCTTCCTTTGCCGGTAGCCTTGCTGTGACAACAACTTCCGGGCCGGGGATATGCCTGAAGAGTGAAGCCATTAATTTAGCAGTTATTGCCGAACTTCCTTTGGTGATCGTGAATGTGCAGCGTGGCGGGCCGTCGACCGGTATGCCCACCAAGAGTGAGCAAACAGACTTGTTGCAAGCGTTGTGGGGACGTAACGGTGAAAGTCCGCTGGTAGTGATTGCCGCCACTTCGCCTGCCAATTGTTTCGATTCGGCTTTCATGGCGTCCAAGATTGCATTGGAACACATGACGCCTGTTATTTTGTTGACCGATGGATATATTGCTAATGGCTCTGCGGCATGGAGAATCCCTTCCATGAAAGATTATACGCCAATCCATCCGCCTTATGTAACTCCTGAAATGCAGGAGGAATGGAAACCTTATAAACGTAATCCGGAATCTATGGTTCGTTATTGGGCTGTACCGGGTACGCCGGGTTTTCAACACCGTATCGGTGGCCTTGAAAAGGATTTCAATACAAGCGTGATCTCGACCGATTCGGCCAATCACCAGAAGATGACCGAAACCCGTCAGGCAAAGATTGATTCTATCGCGAACGTTATTCCGGATCAAAAGATTGAAGGAGATGAAGATGCCGACTTGTTGATCGTAGGTTGGGGGGGAACTTACGGACACTTACATTCCACCATGGAGATTATGCATCAGCAGGGGAAGAAAGTGGCTCTGGCTCACTTCCAGTACATCAACCCCTTGCCGAAGAATGCAACGGAGTTGCTGAAGAAGTATAAGAAGATTGTGGTTGCCGAACAGAACATGGGACAGTTTGCAACGCTGCTTCGTGCTAAAGCGCCGGGGTTGAACATCTATCCGTTCAACCGTGTGAAAGGTCAGCCTTTCAATGTATTAAGACTTGTAGAAGAATTTACTAAAATAATGGAGGACAAATAAGATGAGCGAAACATTATATACAGCCAAAGATTATAAGAGCGATCAGTATGTACGCTGGTGTCCCGGTTGTGGCGACCACGCGCTGCTTAATTCATTGCATAAGGCGATGGCCGAATTGGGTGTCGAGCCGCATAACATTGCGGTGATCTCCGGTATCGGATGTTCGTCCCGTTTACCTTATTATATGAATACGTATGGTTTTCATACCATTCACGGACGTGCGGCCGCTATCGCTACCGGCGTAAAAGTTGCCAATCCCGGGCTAAGTGTCTGGCAAATTTCCGGTGATGGCGATGGTTTGGCTATTGGGGGTAATCATTTCATCCATGTGCTTCGCCGTAATGTAGATATAAATATCGTTCTGTTGAATAACCGGATCTACGGTCTGACGAAAGGACAATACTCCCCGACTTCTCCCCGCGGATTGGTAACGAAATCTTCTCCTTACGGAACAATAGAAGACCCTTTTCATCCGGCTGAACTGACATTCGGCGCTCGCGGACGTTTCTTCGCCCGTTGTGTGGACGTCGATGGCCCCGGTGCGGCGGAAGTGTTGGTTGCTTCGGCCAGGCATAAAGGCGCTTCGGTTGTTGAAGTATTGCAGAACTGTGTGATCTTTAATGACGGTTCACAAAGCCGTTTGGCTTCCAAGGCAGACCGTGCGAGAAATGCGATTTACCTGAAACAGGGTGAACCGATGATCTTCGGTGAAAGCAATGAATACGGTTTGATGCAGGAAGGTTTTGGGTTGAAAGTCGTTAAGCTGGGCGAGAATGGTATAACAGAAAAGGATTTGCTGGTACACGATGCGTATTGTGAAGACAATACGCTGCACATGAAACTGGCGTTGATGGATGGACCTGACTTCCCTGTAGCCTTAGGCGTTATTCGTGATGTGGAAGCGCCATCGTATGACGAAAGCGTGTATGCGCAGATTGAGGAAGTACGCACCCGAAAGCCGGATCGTACGCTGGAAGAAATGTTGATGATGACGTCTGAAACTTGGGAAATCAAGTAACTGCAAACTGCTTCCGATAAGAATATTTCTTAAATTGAAAATTGAAAGTTGAAAATTACGATGCCGCAT
>JAIRNG010000123.1 GCA_031258135.1 Mediterranea sp. (in: CFB group bacteria) | reverse complement strand
AGCATATCTGAAACGGCAGACAAAAAGAAAGCGGACGAGGTCATAGCTCAGATACTTGCCATGCAAGATGAGTTCATCAGCCGCCTCAGTCATACAGGCCCCGGAAACGTAAAGGGGTTCTACAAGAAATTCCGTAGCGACTTCGATGCTAAAGTAAACGAGATTATTGACGCCATCAAGGCATTAAATTAAGAGTTGAAAATTGAAGATAAAACAAGCTATATACAGTTTCATATACTGTAAGATATTGGGGTGGAAAGCTGTCGTTGCCGTACCGGATCACAATAAATGCGTGGTCTGCGCCGCTCCCCATACTTCGAACTTAGATCTTTTCATCGGAAAGCTTTTCTACGGGACAATAGGTGGGAAAACGAGTTTCATGATGAAAAAAGAGTGGTTTTTCTTTCCGCTGGGTCTCATCTTTAAAGCGGTAGGCGGAATCCCTGTAAATCGCGGACGCAAATCGTCATTGGTCGATCAGATGGTAACCGTATTCAAAAAAAGGGAGAAGTTTCATCTTGCCATTACTCCCGAAGGTACCCGGAAACCGAACCCCAATTGGAAGAAAGGTTTTTATCACATCGCCCTTAAGGCTCAGGTGCCTATTGTTTTGGTCGGCATTGATTATGGAAAGAAAACCATTTCTGCCGGAAAAGCTATTTTCCCTTCGGGGGATATAGATAAAGATATGAGAGAGATCAAGCTCTATTACAAAAACTTCAAGGGTAAACATCCGGAATATTTTGCTTTAGGAAATATTTAATCAGAAATAGCCCTGCTCACGAATCGTATGAGAATATCTGTCCTGCAAACCGATATGGCCTGGGAAGACAAGCGGAAAAATCTGCAACATCTCCGTAACAGGTTGGAAGAGCTTCGCGGCAAGACGGATTTAGTTATAGCACCGGAAATGTTCTCGACGGGATTCACCATGAATAGCCGGGAACTTGCCGAGCCTGCAAGTGGAAATACGATGACAACATTACGTGACTGGGCTGCGGCTTATCAGATGGCCTTGGCGGGAAGCTATATTGCTTCCGACCAGGGATATTACTATAACCGCGCTTTCTTCCTCACGCCGGATGGCGAGACATTCTACTACGACAAAAGACATCTGTTCCGGATGGGAAACGAGGCGGCCTGTTTCTCTGCCGGAAAGAACAGGGTTATTGTTCCCTATCGCGGATGGAATATCTGCATGCTTGTTTGCTACGAAATACGCTTCCCCGTTTGGAGCAGGAACGTCGACAACGGATACGACCTGCTGATATATGTAGCCAACTGGCCAAGCCCCCGCCGCCATGTGTGGGATACGTTGTTAGCCGCCCGCGCCATAGAAAACATGAGCTACGTATGTGGAGTCAACAGGGTAGGTACAGACGGCAACAAGCTATCCTATAATGGCGGAAGCGCCATCTACTCTCCGAAAGGAGAAGTAATTGCCGCAGCGCCCGACAATGAGGAGAATGCCTTCACAGCAGAACTTAGTCTGGATGAACTGAAAAACTTCCGTAAAAAGTTCCCGGTATGGATGGATGCCGACCGGTTTGAAATGTTTTGAGCTAAATCTTTCCCAGTATCCTGTCCATCACCCAGTTGGTCGTAGTAGCGCTTTCGCCGTCGCAAGTGCAGGTGGATTTTCCCAGAAGGTCGTCCACAACGGCTTGGATGAGGGGTTGTTGTACGTGTTTGGGGTTTTCGATGATGATTTCTTCCCGGCCTCTTTCAGTGTGCAGGATAATGGGGGCGTAGGTGAATACGGAGAAGCAGATCATGCCTTTGTCGCCGATGACCTCAATACGGTCTTCTTTGGCTGAGTCGTGCGCCACGAAGCACCAGGAACCCGAACCGACCAGACCGTTGTCAAACAGGAAGCAGGCGCTTAGCGTATCTTCCGCCTCATAAAGCCCGCCCCGGTTGCTTTTATATCCCTTTGCTTCCAGGATATAGCCGAACATATCCTGCAGGATGTCTATCTGGTGTGGCGCAAGATCGTAGAAATATCCTCCTCCGGCAATATCGGGTTGTACGCGCCACGGAAGGTTATCGCGGTCGTAATCCGGCTTGCGCGGAGGTTGCGCAAAGCGTATCTGTATGTTGATTATATGACCGATGGTTCCGTTGGATGCCAGTTCTTTCACCTTCAGGAAATAGGGCAGATATCTGCGGTAGTAGGCTACGAAGCATTTACGACCCATTTCCCCGGCTATACGGTTAATACGGGTACATTCTTCGTAGGTCACCGCCATCGGCTTTTCCACATACGCGTCTTTTCCGGCTTTCATTGCCATCACGGCGTAAGTGGCGTGGGAGGATGGCGGGGTAGCAATATACACGGCGTTGATTTCCGGATCGTCCACCAGTTCCTGAGCATCGTCATACCATTTCCCGATGCCTCTTTCTTTGGCATAAGCCCTGGCCTTTTCCGGATTGCGGCTCATAACGGCTACGACCTCTGAATTTTCTATCATCTGAAATGCGGGGCCGCTTTTTTGCTTCGTTACGTCGCCGCATCCGATAAATCCCCATTTTATTGTTTTCATAATTTTCGGCAGTCAGTTAAAAGTTTCCGGGTTAATCAAAGAAGTTCCAGGACAGACCGAATCTCAACAAACTCTGGTTGACCGGATAATGCGGAGCCATGAAATAGTTCGGGGAGCCCATACCGGCGTTCACGTGAGACATCATCACAAAGAAACGGGTACGTTTCAGGTGAAAGTTAGCGTAAATATTAACGACAGGGAATCCCCCGATATCCATCTGTTCCTCCCCTTGCAGGTGGAACTGCTGGACGGCCGGCGTGTATGCCGGGGCTTTGTACTTCGTGAAATAGCGTACGTCGGCGCCCAGTTGAAGGCTTAATACTTTTTTGGCCAGTTTGGTGTCCAGATACAGATTGCTGTAAACGGAAAGGTCAGGCAACGGCAGAATCTCTTCCTTGCCCGATTTCTGCCAGGTTACCTCATTATCCCAATGGAAGATGCCCGCCCTGAAGTTCTGTGAGAGCGTAGCAGACAGCACCTGGATATGACTTCCCGATTGCGCCGGATTCGCCGTACCGTCAAAGTACGTATAGTTTTTGATGTTTTCCACGCCTGCTTTCAGGTTTGCGCCCCAACGGTCAATATTCAATTCACCTTCGACGCGACTGCGAAATTCTTTGTTCATACCTTCGTTGTCCCACCGGAAATATTTCGAATGGTAGTGGCGCATATAGAAGGCGGGGAGTGTATTTGTGATTGAAGAACGGGCTATAAGATTCACCGTGTCATTGAACAGCCGGAAGTTCAGGTCCATATCGCCGTCGATACGGAATTGCCCGCCGGCTTGTCCGGCTATGCCGACCTCACCCCATACGCGATAGTGCAGGAGGTTGCCTTCTCTTTTGGAAAGTTCGCCGCCAAGAAACACTTCATTTTCTTTGTACTTCGCGTTTCCGGCGCCATCTATAGTGTCCATTAAGGCGTACCGGCTGTTCTTATGGGAAATATAGGCGGCCAGCCCCGCTTTGGCGTATTTGTTGAAACCTTCAAGAAGAGCTATGCCGAACGTGTTTTTAACGCCGGTATAGGTGGTCGTGTCGAGCGCCTGATAGTCCCTTTCTTCCGAAATGAACTTATGCCTTGAGCGTTCTATTCTGACGGTATGGATAAAGCTGGTTACCGGAATGAATGACTCTATCGTGTCACCTTGCTTTTTCGGATCGGGTATCTCCTTCTTGAATCCCAGGTTGTAACGATGAGTATAGTGTACGTAGAAATTCTTGTTATAGTTCCATGTTCTGGTCAGGTTGACCGGGATCTCAGTCGTTCTGTATTCCTTTCTTCCTTCGGACATTTCTTCGGGTGCGGTGATATACCGGTCGTCTGTGATACCGCCGTTTTCCTGCATTTTCATGTTGAACATGTTGTAGATGAAATGCGCCTTGTATCTGTCACCCGTATAACTGCCGAACAATCCGCCTTTCATGAATGAGGTCGACTGATTCTGGTAATATCCCCTTCCGTATAAATAATCGAAATTGAATCCGAAGGCCAGGTTCTTGTTGGCATTGACCGAGAAGTAAGCCTTGAACCGGTCTTCTCCATCCTGCTTGTCAAAGTTTGTATGGTACGTCAGGTTTGTATATGGAATATTGCTATTTATGAAATAGTGATCCCAGGGCTGTGTGAAGAATATGGAGAACGGGTCCAGGAACAGGGAAGAAGAAGCCGGCGGGCGTTCAAAGAATATACGTGAAAGGCGCGGCGACCCCAGGTTTCCCAGATGGTTATAGCTTCCTCTCATACCTTCCATCAGATTCGTATTCTGGAACAGATGGAGTGTCGTATCCACCG
Source organism: Mediterranea sp. (in: CFB group bacteria) (assembly GCA_031258135.1). GTDB lineage: Bacteria > Bacteroidota > Bacteroidia > Bacteroidales > Bacteroidaceae > Bacteroides. The sequence goes on along the minus strand of JAIRNG010000123.1, from coordinate 3,836 downwards.
GCGCCGGAATGATGTCGCCCAACTCTTCACTGATTTTCCATGCGTACATCCTGGCAGCCAGACTGATGATCTCCACATTGGAACTGTCCTGCATCCCTATGCGCATGGCGGGATCGACTTGCTGGTCTCTCAAACGATCGAAGCCATCGAGCGATGATGTATTCTGTGCAATCGTTCCGGGCCGGAAAAAGAGCAACAGTATAAACAGTAGTTGAATCCTTTTCATAAATCTAATGTATCCTCCATGCGAATAATGCGTCATACCGGCAAGTCAGGCCGGATCGTACTGCGACTAAGCCTGTTCGATCAGTTCCATTCCTTTCCGGATGGCTGCTTCGTTCATCGCTATCAGATGATGGTGACGTTCGGGCAGTGTTTTTTTCAGTCCTTTGAGCACGCTGTCTATCGAAACGACCGGAAGCAGTTTAAGCAATCCGCCCAATACGATCATGTTGAATGCTTTGGCGTTCAACATCTCGTTGGCCGCATCCATCGCATCGATACGATAGAGCCTGATGTCTTTGCGCGTCGGAGGATTGATAATGCCATATCCGTCAAAGATCAGTATTCCGCCGGGTTTAACGCGGCTTTCAAACTTCTCCAGCGAAGGTTGGTTCAGAATAATGGCCACATCGTACCGGCTTAAGATCGGCGAAGATATTCTCTTGTCACTCACGATAACGGTAACGTTGGCTGTTCCTCCCCGTTGTTCCGGTCCATACGCGGGCATCCAACTCACTTCTTTACCTTCCATCAGGCCGGAATAGGCCAGAATCTTTCCCATGGACAACACTCCCTGTCCACCGAAACCTGCTATAATAATTTCTTCTTTCATGTTTACTTGTCTTTTAAATCGCCGGGAGGGTAAAAGGGGAACAGGTGTTGTTCCATCCATTTGTTTGCGCCGTCCGGAGTCATCTTCCATCCTGAGCTGCAGGTTGAAACGATCTCTACCAGGTTCGAGCCTTTACCGCTCATTGAATTTTCGAATGCTTTACGGATTGCTTTCCTGGCTTTACGTATGGCCGGAACCGATTGTACGGATTGACGGGTTACGTAAGCCGTACCTTCCAGTTGGGCTGCGATCTCGGTAATTTTTAACGGATAGCCGTGGAGGCCGGCTTCACGTCCGTACGGACAGGTTGATGTCTTCATCCCGACCAGTGTCGTCGGCGCCATCTGCCCTCCGGTCATGCCGTAGATTGCGTTATTAATAAAGATGATGGTAATGTTATCGCCGCGGTTCAAGGCGTGAATTGTTTCTGCGGTACCGATGCATGCCAGGTCGCCGTCACCCTGGTATGTAAACACCAGCCTGTCCGGCCACAGGCGTTTGATGGCTGTGGCGACGGCCGGTGCGCGTCCGTGGGCAGCTTCCTGCCAGTCGATGTCCAGATAGTTGTAGATGAACACCGCACATCCCACCGGAGAGATACCGATCGCTTTTTCTTCATAGCCCATTTCTTCGATCACTTCGGCCACAAGTTTGTGCACCACTCCGTGACTGCATCCCGGGCAGTAATGCATGGAATTGTCATTCATGAGGGCCGGTTTCCTGTAAACCAGATTCTCAGGTCTGATTATTTCTTCTTTTGTCATACGTTTGGTTAAGTTTTGAATGGACCATATCTAACGGGTTACCGGTGAGTGAGACGGATAAAAAACTCCATCAGTTTCACGAAAATGGCAACGCCGCATACATAAAAAAATACTTTTTTGTCGTCTACGGCAAAGTAGGTTATGATGGATACTAAAGCTCCAATCATAAAAAGTACATTTAAGATGCCTCTTATTTTGTCCGGATTCATAGGATTGATATTCTGTAATTTAGCCTATTAGTTTTTTGATAGCGGTTACAATCTCGTCCGGATCGGGTACGATACCGCCCAGGCGTCCGAAGTGTTCCACTTTTACCTTTCCGTTTACGGCCAGGCGAATGTCTTCAACCATTTGTCCGGCATTCAGTTCGAGAGAGAGCATGCCTTTAACCCGGTCTGCATACCGGGCGATTGCTTTTGACGGGAACGGCCACAAAGTGACAGGGCGCAGGATACCTGCTTTGATACCGCTTTCGCGGGCAATCTCCATCGCTTTTTGCCCGACACGCGCCATAGAGCCGAAAGCTACGATCAGGTAATCGGCATCTTCACAGCCGATCTCTTCGTAACGGACCTCGTTTTCTTCGATCCGTTTGTACTTGGCCTGAAAGCGCAGGTTGTTTTGCTCCATGGCGTCCGGCTGAAGTTCCAGTGAAGTGATGATATTCGGCTTGCGGCCTTTTGTCCTTCCCGTACCGGCCCATGGACATTGCGCAATGAGTTCCTCTTCCGTACGGCGTGGCTTTTGCCCGGGGAGAACGACTTTTTCCATCATCTGTCCGATGACTCCGTCGGCAAGTATGATTGCCGGGTTACGGTATTTGAATGTCAGCTCGAAACCCAATTGCACGAAATCCGCCATTTCCTGTACGGATGCGGGCGCCAGCGTGATCAGTCTGTAATCGCCATGACCACCGCCCTTCACGGTCTGGAAGTAATCGGCCTGGCTGGGTTGGATCGTTCCGAGTCCCGGTCCGCCGCGCATTACGTTTACGATGAGGCAGGGAAGTTCCGCTCCTGCCAGATAGGAAATGCCTTCCTGTTTCAGGCTCATGCCCGGACTGGATGATGAGGTCATAACCATCTTGCCGCTTCCTGCGCCGCCATAGACCATATTGATCGCCGCAACTTCACTCTCAGCCTGCAGCACTACCATTCCGGTCGTTTCCCATGGCTTCAGCTCGGCCAGGGTTTCCAGGATTTCCGATTGGGGAGTAATAGGATAGCCGAAATACCCATCGGCGCCGCAGCGTACTGCGGCGTGGGCAATGGCTTCGTTTCCTTTCATTAATACAACTTCTTCCATTGTTTGTTTTTTTAGGGCTATACTTTTACTTTATATACCGAGATACATCCGTCGGGACAGACTATCGCACATGAACTGCACCCGTTACAGGTATCTTCCAGCGTTTGTTTCGCGTAGTTATATCCTTTTATGTTCACCTCTTTAGTCAGGGAGATCACATTGAGCGGACACGCCGCCACACACAGGCTACAACCTTTGCAACGCTCCGTGTCGACAACTATCGCTCCTTTAATTTTTGCCATAATTCCGTATACGTAATTTTAATGATTATACTTATCCTTATGGTAGAAGTTCATGATTCCCCGTAACGCTTTCCGGGCTTCTACCGCCGGTGTTTCCTCGTTTTCTTCTATCGCTTTGCTATAAAAATCCATTGCCTGACTGAAATCCCCCTTTTTCCTGAAGGCGTTTCCAAGCAGGTAATACAGTTCGGATTTATCCGTTTCGCAGGTTACCGAAGCAATAACGAGACTGTTGGCCAGATCGCAGATCGCCCGGTCCAGCCTGCCTTCTTTTATATCTTTTCTGATGTCATCCAATCCGTCCATTTTATACTCTTCTGTATTATTAAATGCATGTTATTAATTGCAAAGATAATACCAACTAATCGAATTTACCGCATCTTCGTCGAACAAATGAGAGAAATTTGCATTGTCTCCCGAAAAAAAATATAATGATTATCCGCTTAATGTCCGATCTCTTCTACCGGTAAACCAACTTCTTAAATTGAAAATTGAAAATTAGGATGGGTACACGGATGACACGGATTAAGCGGATGTTGAACGCGGATTTCCATGCGGCATCGTAATTTTCAATTTTCAATGACTTTGTTGCAACGAGGAAAAATACAAGGTTATCAGTGTATCTTTGTAGTATCAAACATAAAGATAAAGTACATGAGTACCTCACTGATAACCAAGCACAAAGATAAG
>JAIRNG010000098.1 GCA_031258135.1 Mediterranea sp. (in: CFB group bacteria) | reverse complement strand
TCGACCTTGATGATAATGGCTGGCGATCATCCACATCCCCCTGGGTGATGACAAAGCTAATTATCTCACCTTTATCATTCATGATGATATGTAACTTGAAACCGAAGAACCCACCCAATGTACTCTTGCCCTTAGTGGCAGTTCCATCAAACACTCTGTTTTGATGCTCCCCTTTTAATATGACAGACCTTTAATGCTGTGGAATCAATAAAACTTATTCCGGTACAACTGCCCATACGGCAGGTTTTCAGAAACAAAACCAAAGGTAGGGTTACACGCTGTTGAAGTTCTACAAAATGATTGTAAGATACCAAAGTCGGGAATTCCATAGATAAAGCGCTTACAAACATAAAACAGATAATAATGTTTCAAATTCTGCAGGCAGCTTTTTTGTCTTACCCCGGAAACACGCAGGGAAACAGTAAATGAAAACCCTTGTCCGATTTGTAATCGGGCAAGGGTTAGTTATACGGAATGTTTCAGTATTGCATCAGGCGCTTTCTGATGTCCGGAAGTGCTAATTGAACGTTACGGTAACTTTGTTGAAGTCATGTGTCAGCCCCCTAACTTCATAGTCGCCGGTTTTGCTGTTCAGGGTACTCTCACGATAATCCTCCTCTTTCACTGAAGGTGTTCCGTTGGCAGGATCAAGCGTATTGATTTTCAATACTCCATTTGTACTTGTGAGGCGCCGTATCTTTACATTCTGTACGCCTTTCACGGCTTGCGGCCAGGTCAGCGGATACTTGCCGTCAACTTTGCCGATAGCGGTTCCTGATTCATTGAGCACAACATAATCGGTTCCTTCGACTAAAGTCGATCCGGCATTGTTTGTGACATAGAAATACGTCGTCACATCATAGCTGCGTACACGTTCGCTGTGAAACTGGATTGGGATGTCGCTGCTGACGCCGTCCGTGCCGGTTTCGGTCCAAGCGCCGGTGTTAATGCGCCACCTTGCGGTTCCGTTCGCAGCCACTTCATAGTTAAGCGCATCACTATAGGTGCCTGTTTTGTAGAAACCCACGTAATAGAGGTGCTCCAATGCAGGGTCGGTAGTCCATGCATCATCACCACAAGCCACAAAACAGATTGCAGCTATTGCCATTGTAAAAACTGATATGATCTTTTTCATTGTTCTGGTATGTTTAGTTACTCATTGTTCCAATTCGGATTCTGCACAATGTTGAAATCGGACTGTGCAATCTCGAAGGTTGGAATCGGATACAAATAGTCCCGATTCGGATTGAATGTACGGGTGTTTCCAAACTCTATGACATAAGCGCCGGCTTGCCCGTAATAGAAGGTTCCGCCAATTTTGCCTGTGCCGTCGGTTATCCGTCCGGTAAAATCGCTGTACAATGACGGATTCTGCATCTCATCGGCAATACATATCGGGCCAATGATCGACACCGGCAGCACCGTTTCGGCAATCTTCCAACGGATAATGTCGTCATAACGGAAGCCTTCGGCCATCAGTTCCACCGTACGTTCGCGACGGATTTCATCCCGTAAGGAGAGGCCATGAGCCGTTACAAATTCATTCGTGAGCTTTACATTAAATCCCGCGCGTGCACGGATTTTGTTTACCGTTTCGTCCAATACGGGGTTACTGATACTGCCGTCCCGTTCATACAGCGCTTCGGCGTAAGAGATCAGCATCTCGGCATAGCGGATGATGATTTTATCGGTAAAGTCTTTGTTATTCACGCTTTGCTCCCACAAGGAACCGAAGAAAGCCTTTTTGACGGGATAAGCTTTGGGACGCTGCGAGTCGAACGGATAGTACTTGCCCTTGCCGGTCTTTATCCAGCCTACGAAATCGTCGTTTTCCAATGGATCATTGATTGTCCAGATGGTTTTGAGCAGACGCGGGTCGCGTTGCCCCTTGCCGCCGGCCAATGGTTGGCCGTCCTTATCCAAGCCGGCTACATTATTGTATGAAGTTTCCACGTCTACTTTCAGTGCGGTTTTGTCGATGGGCAGGCCGTCGGCATACAGAAATTGGTCGAGGGCATTACGGGTGAGCGCATAAACGCCTTCCAGGTTACGTGTGTGCACATGTCCGGTCGTAACCGTAGTGAAATCATTGGCGCCATAAGCTTTGCCGAAGATAATCTCCTTGTTCGTATTCGCCTCGTTCTTGTACGAGAATACGTCATTGAAATCCGGATAAAGGTCATGGCCTTCGGCCTTCAACGCTTCAAAGGCTTCGATCGATTTATCCAAATGGCCGTTTGCATTGGCTCCGCCATTGACGTTGTGATACTTCTGGAAAGTACCTTCGTAAAGTCCGATGCGAACGGTCAAGCCTAATGCCGAAGAACGGCTCGCCCGGCGGCGGTCGAACTCGGTGGTGGGCAGGCTGCTGTGCTTGGGCAACCATTGGGCGGCAAATCTGAGGTCTTCATAGCATTGCTGGATCACCGTTTCGCGCGGTGTGCGGCCCATTTTGAGGCCTTCGTCGCCGGTGCTGGTGAAGTTTTTCAGCACCAGAGGCACGTCGCCGTACTTTTTGACTAAATCAAAGTAATGGTAAGCCCTGAAGAAATAGGCCTCAGCTATCCAGCGATTGCGGGTCGCTTCAGCCAACGGCGCATCCGCACCTTTTTCAATAATGTTATTGGCGGCATATATCCGGTTGTACGGATTGGTCCAATCGTCTTCACTGGCGCCCGGCGCTGTTGTACGGCTTCCGCTGCTTATGGCATCTATGGCGCCATTCCTTGCCAGCTCATCCGTGCGTGTATCGTTCGACCATCCGGACAAATCACAGTATAGTTTGTTGCAAGCTCCCTTGAAATCGTTTTCCGATTTCCAGAAGCCATCGTCGGTCAGTTCCGACCCCGGTTTGACGTCCAGCAGATCGTCGCAGCCTGTCGTTATTGCTATGCCGAACAGCATAGCTGCATATATTATTTTCTTCATGTCTGTTATTATTTAGAATGTTAAGCTAATTCCGGTGGTCCATGTACGGAAGAACGGATAATAACTGGTTCTGTTGACATCGTTGCCCACTTCGGGGTCGAATACGCTCAGCACCTTCGAATGTTCCCACACGTCGGTTCCGGCAATGTAAACCCGCACGTTCTGCAGGATCTTCTTGGGGATGGGAATCGTGTAGCCCAACTGTACGTTCTTCAAACGGATGTAAGCGCCATCCTGCACCCATTTGTCGGAAGGTTTGTAGTTATAGGTCACTTGATTTATGATGCGCGGGAAGTAAGCATCGGGATTGTCTTCCGTCCAATAGTCGCGATGTATTGTCCAGGGCATCTGATACGACTGGGCGAATGGTGCAATGGCATCCGTGTTGATAAGGAAGGAACGTTTGCCTACCCCCTGGAAGAAAACGGAAAGGTCGAAGCCCCGCCACTGTGCACTCAGGTTGATGCCGTAAAAATAGCGTCCGTTGGTGGCGCCCAGGTAAACCAGATCACCGGGGTTTTCAGGAGTAGCATCGCCTGCACCCAATGCATGACCGGGATCACCTTGCGCCAGATACTTCACATCACCGCCTGTAACCGTAGCGTCATTAAAACTCACATAACCCGGGTGTGCGGCTTTGTAGTCCAGGTATTCCTGGCGGCTGCTCCAGTAGCCGTCGGTTTTATAACCCCATATACTGTTCAGCGGATAGCCTTGCAACCTTTCGTTCAGCCCTTCGGAAACAACATTGGCGCCTTCGTACGACACGAGTTCATTCTGACTATCGTCCAGATTGATTCCGATCTGATAGGTCACTTCGCCGATCTTATCCTGCCAGTTGGCGGAGAGTTCCCAGCCCCAGGCCTTCAGCCGTCCCACGTTCTGGGAAGCCGGTGTCACACCGAGGATGTGTCCGGGCTGCAGTGTGGCCATCATGTTCAGGTTCTTCTTCCGGAAATATTCGGCCGTCACGTTCAGGCGTCCGTCCAGCAAGCCCAGATCGACGGCCACATTGGTCGACTGCAAGGTTTCCCATGTCAGGCTCTTTGAGGTCATAATGTTCTGGTAATACACCGGGTTTCCCATCATATTGATGACGGTAGGATTGCTACCGGTTGTTTTGTTGGTAATCAGACCCAGGTAGGGGAAGTATTGACTGTCCAGCGCCGAACTGTTGCCCAACTCGCCCCACGATGCACGCAGCTTCAGGTTGGTTACATATTCGCGGAGCGGTTCAAACCAAGCCTCCTCGCTGACACGCCAACCGGCGGAGAATGACGGGAAGAAGTCCCAACGCCTGTCGGGGTCGAGGCGGGAGCTGCCGTCGTAACGCACATTGGCTTCCAGCAGATAGCGATTATCGTAGTTGTAGTTGATACGGCCGAACAGTGACGCCATTTTCCACGGTTGTATCAGGTCCGACAGAAGACTGTTGGTGGTCACTGAATTATCGTAGAAGTTGAGGCTGTAAAAGTCGTTCGACAGCAAGTTCTTGGCTTCGGCCGTGATCTGATCTTTCAGATACTCTTCGTAAGAGGCTCCGCCCAATACGTGTACACTGTGTTTGGCGACCGTCAAATCGTAGTTGACCAAGGCTTCGAACTTATCCAGATAGGCGTAATTCTTGGTTTTGATGACCCCATTCGGCTTGTTGACGAATTGACGTTCTCCTTGTCCGTCTTTGCCGGGCCAAGTGAGATAGTGCTTGTCGTTCTCATAATTATAGTAATCGGCTTTGCGCGACAGGTTGAGGTCAAAAGTCAGACCCTTGACTAAGTTTTTGAGATGCAAGCCCAACTTTCCGACGAATGATTCGGAACGTGTAGACCTGATTCCTGAGTGTAGCATCGCATCGATAGCATTCACCTGCAAGTCGCCATTATACGGATTGACGGTATAATGGCTATCCTCTTCGGGAATGTAGATGGGCTGGCGTCCGCGTGCAGAGTATAGCTGATTAAGTACGTTGCTGCTTCCGTATGAACTCTCTTCCGTAAAGTTGCCCTGATAGCTGCCCAGCACATCGACCGACAGATAGTCGGTCAGCTCCGTATTGAGGGTAAAGCGCAGCGTGGCGCGTTCGTTGTTATCCGGGCCATACTTCAGTATACCGTCTTTGCTGTGATAACCGGCGGAGAGATAGTACTGCGTTTTTTCCGAGCCGCCGGTGGCCGAAACGGAATGGTCTTGCGAGGTGGTGTAGTTCTTCAATCCCGCTTCTATCCAGTTGGTGCTTTCAAAAGCCTCCCAGCGTGTCCCATTCGGACGATAGTTGTAGTTCGGATTGCCCACCCATGACGTACGTTCGGCATCCTGTTCGGCGGCTCCCGTAGGCGCACCTGTTACCACATTCACACTTGCATTGATGCGCGAAAGGTTGATCAAGTCCTGTTCCTCCCATGCAGGAAGACGTTCGGGCGCATGAGTAGGCAGGCTGAGCCCGAAAGAACCGTTGTAGGTTATTCTGGTTCGTTGCCCGCCCGTGCCCCGTTTGGTGGTCACCAGCACCACGCCGGCGGCGGCGCGTGCGCCATAGATGGCCGACGCGGCTGCATCTTTCAGCACGGAAATGTTGTCGATGTCATCCGGGTTAAGCAGCGCCAGATCACCTTCCACGCCATCAATCAAGATAAGCGCGTCGGCCGTTCCTGTGGACGAAAGGCCCCGGATACGAATGCCGCTTGTTTCCGAGCCGGGCTTGCCGCCACCGCGCAACACGGTTACACCCGGCAGTAAACCCTGCATCGAAGCAAGCGCATTGGCATTGGGCCGTGCGGCGATCTCCTTACCGTCAATGGCAGATACGGCGCCCGTGAGGTTCACCTTTTTCTGAATGCCATAACCGACTACAACTACCTCTTCAAGCACTTGAGAGTCTTCTTCCAGCAACACGGTGATACTGCCCGGCCGGACGGTTTGTTCAACCGGTTTGTAGCCCATGTAGCTAATTGCAATTATGGCGCCGGAATTCACTTGAAGTGAAAACTTGCCATCTAAATCAGTGATCGTCCCATTTTGGGCGCCCTTTTCAATTACAGTAACACCAATGAGCGGTTCGTTCGTCTTTTTGTCCAGGACTTGCCCGTTTGCAGTTATTCCCTGCGCATACAAGCAAATGTCGAAAGACAAAAAGGCAATGCACGTCAAAAGATATTTGACGATTCTTGTACATGCTAACTTTCTTTTCATGTTAATTGAGAAATTAATGATTATTACTCGTGTTAAACAATCCGGTCCAACAGTTGCACCTGAAACTCACGGTGCAGATGTGCAAAAAACCTAAAAGTTGTGTCATTAAACGTTGGTTTAATGACACAACTTTTGAGGACAGACCGGATGTCCGGTTTTACCCTTAAGAAAGTCGCTTTCCGGAACGAAGAGACCCATCCGGAACGCCCATTCGGAGCGGTTTTGAAGAAATCCTGCAAATTAATCGCCGTAAAATTTGCACGGAGTGAAGAAAAGATATATTTTTACGCCCATTAAACGAACGTTTAATGAGCATCCCCTTTTTGTCATCTTTTTTCCTTTATATATATCAGATACAGTACACTCAGCGTACTGCTTAAACAGGCATCTCCTAACGGATGCGAATGTCCCATGCATTTGCCAAAAAGTTGCTTGCATTTACCTCAAAAGTTGCTTGCAAAAATCAAAAAGTTGCTTGCATTTACCCTAAAAGTTGCTTGCATTTACCCCAAAAGTTGCTTGCAAAAATCAAAAAGTTGCTTGCATTTACCCCAAAAGTTGCTTGCAAAAATCAGGAAGCTGCCTGCATCGCAGACGTATCTATAGCAGTACGCTGAACATACCGCCTTTTTTGCGGATAAACACCCACAAAAATAAGCGGGGAACCTGGACTTGTAAATAAATAAATTACCTTTGCGAAACCCTAACATAAACCGATTGACATGATAACATGGATACGCGCATTCCTTGGTTTGCTTTTCCCCCGCCAATGCGTGGTTTGTAAGCGCTTGTTAAACCATACCGAAAAGTTTATCTGCATCATCTGCGACAGTAATATTCCGCGTACATATTATCATTTACAGAAAGATAACGCTATGGAAGAGCCATTTTGGGGGAAAATACCCATTCAACGCGCTACGGCTTTTTTCTATTACCGGAAAGGAAGCGATTACTGTAATATTATTTATGAACTTAAATATAAAGGCCGCAAAGAGATCGGTACGGTTATGGGGTGTGATATGGCCCACGAAATACAAAACAGTGGTTTTTTTAACGATATAGATGTTATCCTCCCCATTCCGATCCATCACGACAGGATCAGACAGCGGGGATATAATCAAAGCGAATGGATCGCAAAGGGGATAGCGGAAGTCACGAACATTCCGGTGAACAATAAGGCAATGACCCGTAAAGCCTATAGCAGCCAGACGAATCAATCCGTCTTTGATCGTTGGGATAATGTGAAAGATACATTCGAACTGCATCAACCGGAAATCTTTTCAGGGAAACATATCCTGATCGTCGACGATGTATTGACCACCGGATCCACAGTTATGGCTTGCGCATTGGCTTTTTCGTCTGTACAGGGAGTTCGTTTCAGCATTATAACACTTGGAGTGTCACGTAACATAAAAATAAGTACCCCTCCGGCCTAAATAGACAGGAGGGGAATTAACAGCTAAACACCTATTTCTTTTGAGTAGAAAAACGTTTCACAACGTCCGAGAACACAAGATTTTACAGTTTCTTTTAAAACCCGGGCGACCTCCCTTAACGCGGATGGAGTGATTGGCAAGGCTTCTTGTCACTTGTATCGTCCTGATAACGCAAAGATACAATTGTTCGTCCTGATAACGCATGAATGTTACGTTAAGTTTATGTTAACATTGACCGGGAGTCGGGAGCTAATGTTTCGCATAAAAGTTAAAGGAGTTATCAGGCGCTTCGCGCTTTAGCCCGGATAGTATTTAAACTTTAACTTCCGACTCCCGATTTCATAATTCGTTTTTTCTTTTTATCTTTGTGCCTTATAACACAGTTCTGTCGTCTTTATGGTAAAAATGAACTTATCAGATATTGTCGTATCGGATTATATCGTCGACGTATGGGCTCCATTAACCACGGAGCAGAGAGAGTTTTTATCCGACAACTTTACCTTACAGCATTACAAAAAGAACGAAACGATCTATAACGAAGGCGAAAACGCTACACACCTGATGTGCCTTCTGACCGGTAAGGTTAAGGTCTATAAAGGTGGTGTGGGCGGTAGAAGCCAGATCATCCGGATGATCAAACCCGTAGAATATTTCGGTTACCGCGCCTATTTCGCTAAAGAGGAATACGTTACGGCGGCGACGGCTGTAGAGCCGTCGGTTATTTGTCTGGTTCCCATGTATGCCATACTGACCTTAGTCAGGCAGAACAGCGATATTGCCATGTTCTTTATCCGCCAGCTGTCCGTCGATTTGGGGATCGCAGACGAAAGGACTGTCAGCCTGACGCAGAAACATATCCGCGGCCGCCTTGCCGAATCGCTTCTTTTCCTCATGGAGAGTTACGGATTGGAGGAAGACGGCTCCACGCTAAGTATTTACCTCTCACGGGAAGACCTGGCCAACCTGTCGAATATGACTACCTCCAACGCCATCCGTACGCTGTCTAATTTTGCCAACGAACGGCTGGTTACCATCGATGGACGCAAGATCAAGATCATTGATGAGGAAAAGCTCAGGAAAATAAGCAAAATAGGATAGGTTGCTATCCACACTATTAACTTAATACATCTTTAAACCATGAAAAGAGGAACTTATCTCTTTCTTTTGTGCCTGATGTTCATCTCCCCCGGATGCCGGCAGACAAAAGAGACCGTGAATGAATATAACATCATTCCGCAACCCAACACTTTGGTTGCCCGGAAAGGGCGATTTGAGCTTACCGGTAAAGTACAGGTCGTTACGGCGCATGCCACCCCGGAAGTGAAAGCCATTGCCGATGCCTTTATCGGCCGGATCAGGTTAACTTCGGGCATTTCCCTGAAAGCAACGGAGGAGGAGCATCCGCAGACACCGGTCATTCGTTTTATAACCGGCACCGGGATGGGAAAAGAAGCATACCGCCTGGCTGTTACTCCTGAAAATATAACTGTCAGTGCATCGGAACCGAACGGATTCTTCTATGCCATACAAACCCTTTACCAACTCTTACCCCCGGCCGTATATGGCGAGCGAACGGTGAAGCGCGCCGCATGGTCTGTGCCTGCTGTTGAAATTTCCGACGCTCCGCGTTTTGGCTACCGTGGTCTGCACCTCGATGTGAGTCGCCACTTCTTCTCCGTAGACTATATATATAGGTATATCGATATGCTGGCCATGCATAAGATGAATACGTTCCATTTCCATCTGACCGATGACCAGGGCTGGAGAATCGAGATCAGGAAATATCCGGAACTCACCAAGACAGGTTCCAAACGTAAACATACGTTAGTAGATTACTACTACGTGAATTGGCCGCACGTTTTCGACGGGGCGGCGTATGGCCCTTTCTTTTATACACAGGAACAGATCAAAGCCATCGTGGCTTATGCTGCGGAAAGGTATATCACCGTCATTCCCGAAATAGAGATGCCCGGACATGCATTGGCGGCGCTGGCCGCCTATCCGGAACTGTCGTGCGACCCAAGTATTAACTATGAAGTTACCGGCTTGTGGGGTATATTCAAAGAGGTGTTCTGCCCGAAAGAAGAGACATTCCGGTTCCTTGAAGACGTCATGGATGAAGTGATCGAACTGTTCCCCAGCCGGTATATTCATATCGGAGGGGATGAGTGCCCGAAAGAGGCATGGAAGAAATGCGCACATTGCCAGGCGCTTATCCGGAAACTTGGCCTGAAGGATGACACCACGCCCAGCCCGGTAGACGGGGTAAAACACAGCAAGGAAGATAAACTTCAGAGCTATTTTATCACCCGGATGGAGAAATACATCAATGCGAAAGGCAGAAGCATTATCGGTTGGGATGAAATACTGGAAGGCGGATTGGCGCCGAACGCCACGGTCATGTCATGGCGCGGAGTACAAGGAGGATTGAATGCCGCCAAAGCCGGGCACGACGCCATCATGACCCCAAGCCCTTACGCCTATCTGAACTTCTATCAGGAAGATCCTTCCATCGCTCCGACAACCATTGGCGGATATAACACACTCAAAAAGACCTACAGTTACAATCCGGCGCCGGATGACGCCGGCGAACTGGTGAAGAAGCATATCATCGGCGTACAAGGAAATGTCTGGACCGAATACATACAAACGGAGGAACAGTGTGACTACCAGGCTTTCCCGCGGGCCGTCGCTTTGGCCGAGACCGGATGGACGGAAAACCGCAACAAGGACTGGAGCAGCTTCTGTGAACGCATGGTAAATGCTTACGAACGCATGACGCAGAAAGGCGTAAAGGCATGCCGCAACTTCTTCGAGGTGAACATCAATACGCATGTGGATGACAGTAAAACGTTGAAAGTGGCGCTGGAAACGTTCTGTCCGGACGCAGAGATACGTTACACGACCGACGGCAGCACGCCGACGCCGAAATCCGAACGATACACGGCGCCTTTCACCTGGACAGGAACGGCCAACCTGCAGGCTGCCGTCTTTAAAGAGGGTAAGATGTTGGGGAAGGTCACGTCGAGAATGCTCTATGCCAACCTGATCAGCGGGAAGGCGTTCACAACGAATCCTAAAATGGGTTGGGAAACGGGCGATATCTTCGGGGAGAACGATATCCTCGGCGCGGACAAAACGACCTTCGGGTTGACCAACGGCAAACGCGGAAACATTGCTTCATACACGCCATGGACCAGTTTCAGGGTAAACGAAAAGACGGACAATGAGCTGGAGTTCACCGTAAACATGGGTAGCCCGACACGGATCGGACAAGTGGTGTTCGGAACGTTATACAATCCGGCATTCCGCGTTCTTCCCGCGAGCGCCGTAATCGTTCAGGTCTCTGCCGACGGACAGAAATACACGACCGTAAAGGAAGAGAAGTTCACGCGTGAATATCCGGAAAGAGGACGGAAAGCATTTACGGATACAGTGGCCTTTGAGCCGGTTGAAGCAACCTGCGTGAAACTGCGCTTCAAAAGCGGAGGCGTACTCCGGAACGGGATAGACTGCCGGAAAGATACGCCGGAGGAGTTCATCCCATCGGATATGTATCTGGATGAAGTAGAGATATATTGATTCACAAATAAACGATAGACAGCAATGAAAACAAATTATGAGATCCGCTATGCAGCGCATCCTGAGGACGCGAAGAGTTATGATACGAAGAGGATACGCAGAGACTTCCTGATAGAGAAGGTTTTTTCCGGAAACGAAGTGAACCTGGTGTATTCCATGTATGACCGTATGGTCGTGGGGGGCGCTATGCCTGTTGGAGAGGTGTTGTCCCTGGAAACGATCGATCCGCTGAAAGCGCCTTTCTTTCTTACCCGTCGTGAAATGGGTATTTATAACGTAGGTGGCGCCGGTGTAATAAAAGCCGGCGGCGTGGCGTTTGAGCTGGGTTACAAAGAAGCGCTCTACTTGGGTTCGGGCGACAGAGAGGTAACCTTTGAAAGCAAGGAGGCTTCCAGACCCGCCAAATTCTATTTCAACTCGCTTACCGCCCATCGTAATTATCCGGACAGGAAAGTGACTAAAGCCGATGCCGTGGTTGCGGAGATGGGTTCGCTGGAAGGTTCCAACCACCGTAATATTAACAAGATGCTGGTGAATCAGGTGTTGCCTACCTGTCAGTTGCAGATGGGTATGACGGAGTTGGCGCCCGGTAGTGTATGGAATACGATGCCTGCCCACGTGCACTCACGTCGTATGGAAGCTTATTTCTATTTTGAAGTACCTGAAGAGCATGCCGTATGTCACTTTATGGGTGAAACAGATGAAACCCGTCACGTGTGGATGAAGGGCGATCAGGCTGTGCTCTCGCCCGAATGGTCTATCCACTCGGCTGCCGCTACCCACAATTATACGTTCATCTGGGGTATGGGTGGCGAGAACCTGGATTATGGCGATCAGGACTTCTCACGGATCACGGATTTAAAATAACTTAGCTACTAATTACTAAACAAATGGTACAATTTTCATTAGAAGGTAAGACGGCGCTTGTAACAGGCGCTTCTTACGGTATCGGTTTCGCTATTGCCTGCGGATATGCCAGGGCGGGTGCGACCGTTGTATTTAACGATATTAATCAGGACCTGGTTAATAAGGGGATCGCCGCCTATGAAGCGGAAGGTATCCGGGCGCACGGGTATGTTTGTGACGTTACGGACGAAGACCAGGTAAACGCACTGGTTGCCCGGATAGAGAAAGAAGTGGGTGTAATCGATATACTGGTGAACAATGCCGGTATCATCAAGCGTATTCCCATGCACGAGATGAAGGCGGCCGAGTTCCGCCAGGTGATCGACATTGACCTGAACGGTCCGTTTATCGTTGCTAAAGCAGTACTTCCTTCCATGATGAAGAAGAACGGCGGTAAGATCATCAACATCTGCTCCATGATGAGCGAACTGGGTCGTGAGACCGTATCGGCTTACGCGGCCGCCAAGGGTGGATTGAAGATGTTGACCCGTAATATTGCTTCCGAATATGGCGGATACAACATTCAATGTAACGGTATCGGGCCGGGTTACATCGCTACTCCCCAGACAGCTCCGTTGAGGGAGGTGCAGGCGGATGGTTCCCGTCATCCGTTCGATCAGTTCATCATTGCTAAAACGCCTGCCGCCCGTTGGGGGACGCCGGAAGACCTGGTCGGGCCTGCCGTATTCCTGGCGTCCGGGGCGTCTGACTTCGTGAATGGTCATGTACTGTACGTTGACGGCGGTATCCTGGCTTATATTGGGAAGCAGCCCTGACAGGGTCTTGAGCGCCGGGTCGCCTTCTATTGAATGACGGGCGTGCGGATGGCGCGGTTTACGCGGATGAACGCGGATTTTCAGTACTTAACTCTTATAACTTGAAAGCAAATGAAGAAGATTCTTTTTGTATGGATGGCCGCTTTTGTTATGATTGCCTGTAATGAAAGCAAGACGGTGACCGTGACGGTGGTCAACGATATGGCGCTGGACAGAACCGGTGAGATGGTTGAAGTGTCTATGGGCGAAGTGTCTGCATTGCTGCAGTTGTCCAATGACGGACAGATCGTTGTTAATGACGCCAAAGGGTGGGAAGTTCCTTATCAGATCACGTTTGATGAGAAGGTGATCTTCCGGGTTGATGTGCCTGCCGGTGCGTCGGCTGTTTATACCATTAAGGCGGGGATTCCTGCGGATGTGCCGGTCATTGCGTGTGGCAGGCATTATCCTGAGCGTGTGGACGATATTGCCTGGGAGAATGACAAGGTGGCTTTCCGTACGTATGGCCCCGCCTTGCAGGCTACGGGCGAGCGGGCTTTCGGTTATGATGTGTGGACAAAGTATAATACGGCGGAACCGGTGGTTGAGGCCCGTTATGCCAGGGAGTTGAATCCGGAGACGCTGGCCAAGATCAGCAGTCTGAGGCCGGTCGATCCGGTGGCGGCTGCAGCGTTGCGCGCCGCGACGTCTTATCATGTTGACCATGGCGATGGCTTGGATTGTTATAAGGTAGGTCCTACGCTGGGTGGCGGTACGGCGGCTTTGATGGTTGAGGGGCGCATTGTTTACCCTTACTGTTACGAGACGTATGAGATTCTCGATAACGGGCCGTTGCGGTTTACGTTGCAGTTGCAGTATGCTCCGTCGAGGGTGGCGGATCATTCTCCTGATGTGGTTGAAACGCGTGTGATCAGTCTCGATGCGGGTTCGTATATGAACAGGGCGGTGGTTTCCTATTCCGGGTTGAACGAGCCTGTGGAGATTGCCGCAGGTATTGTGCTTCATGAGCCGGAGGGGACGGCGGTTGTCGCCGCTGACGCCGCCAATGGGTATGTGACTTATGCGGATCCGACCGATAATGCGGATGCGGGCAACGGAACGATCTTTGTAGGCGTGGTGGCGCCGGGCAGGGTGAAGGAGGCCGGAGCCGTGTATTTCTCCAAGGAAGAAAAGGAGAAGGAGAGAGCCGGGGCTGACGGTCATGTGCTGGCCGTGAGCGATTATGAGCCGGGGGCGGATTATGTTTACTATTTCGGCTCGGCGTGGAGCAAGGCGGCTATAAAGGATGCCGCCGGCTGGGACAGTTACGTTTCGGAATTTGCCCGCAGGGTGCGTCATCCGCTGGTGGTCACGGTGGAGTGAACTCTTGTTTTGTGAAGAGGATGTGCATGTTCTTGCGGCAGACGTGCATGTCTCTCGGCCGGATTATTCCTTCGGGGATGGTCCGGCTTTTATTATTTTGAAGAGTTTGTCGCTTGGGCGTATCTTCTCGCTGAGCTTCATGGAGAAGCGTTCTCCTTTATGTACGGTCTGTACGGGTTTCAGGTCTACGCGGGCTTCGTCGAGCGTGGCGAACAGGGCCCCCGTGGTCGGTCCGGTGATGAGGAGTTTGTCTCCGACGGAGAGTTCGGCGGCTTCGAGGAGAAATTCCGCTACGCCGATGTTGTTGAAGTACCTGATCCCTTTTCCGGCGTAGACTTTGCGTTCGGTGGCTTCGGAGCCGTAGTTGCGACTCCATTCGCCTAAGCGTTGCCCCAGGTAGTATCCGTTCCAGAATCCGCGGTTGAAGACGGCTTTGAGCCGTTCGTCCCATCCGGCTATTCTCTCCGGGGTGAACGTTCCGTCCAGGCAGGCGTGTATGGCCTGTTTGTAACACTCCACAACGGTGCGTACGTATTCGGGCCCGCGGGCGCGGCCTTCGATCTTGAAGACGCGTACGCCGGCGTCGATCATTTTGTTCATGAAATGAATCGTCTTGAGGTCTTTGGGTGACATGATGTATGGGTTGCCGACCTCCAGCTCGATGTCCGTTTCCTTGTCGCGGACGGTGTATGCGCGCCGGCAGACTTGCATACATGCGCCGCGGTTGGCGGAGTGTCCCGTTTCGTGCAGTGACAGGTAGCACTTGCCGGAGATGGCCATGCAGAGCGCTCCGTGGCAGAACATTTCGATGCGTACCGGTTTTCCGCCGGGGCCGCAGATGTTCTCTTCCCGGATGTGGCGGTGGATTGCGGCGACCTGTTGGAGGTCGAGCTCGCGGGCGAGCACGACGACGTCGGCGTACCGCGCGTAGAACTTCAGCGCTTCGACGTTCGATATGTTGAGTTGGGTGGAGAGGTGTACTTCCTGCCCGATGCGGCGGGCGTAGTCCATCACGGCGACGTCTGCTGCAATGACGGCCGAGATGCCGGCCCGGCGGGCTGCCGTCAGGATGGCGCGCATCAGCTCCAGGTCGCCGTCGTAGATGATGGTGTTGACGGTGAGGTAGCTTTTGATACCGTGTTCGTTGCAGGTGCGGGCAACTTCGTGCAGGTCGTCCACGGTGAAGCAGTCGGACGAACGGGCGCGCATGTTCAGGCGCCCGATCCCGAAATAGATGGAGTCGGCGCCTGCCTGTATGGCTGCGGCCAAGGATTCGCGCGAGCCTGCGGGGGCCATGATTTCAAAATCTCGTATCATGGTCGCAAAAGTAGTGAATATGGACACGGATTACACGGATGACACGGATTTTTTTTAGGGGATTCATCTTGATGGAAAGACGGAATGGAAACAAAAACCCCGAAAAGTTGTCATAATGATTCCAAACGGCCGTATTTGCTTACGCGGCCTTCTCTGAAAAACGACCTGTTACGTGTGATTATATGTTAAAAACCTGTGAATTAAATGTTAACGGCCGCCGGTCTGTAACTCCGCGGCCGTCAAGTTGTGACTTCGCGGCCGTCAACTCGTGACTTCGCGGCCGCCAACTCGCGACTTCGCGGCCGCCGAGTCGTGATTTCGCGGCCGCGAAGTCATGACCTGACGGCCGCAGAGTTAGCACTACCTCTTGTTTTCATGATAAATAAACCTATTTGTGCTAAAATGTTGATCATCGGAGAAGTGACGATATATTACCCGAAGTCATCGCGATGAAACTTCGTGGTCTATATATAGGATTTGTCGATAATAAAATGACTATACTTCGTATTTATCACTATCTTTTGGAATTTTCAAAACGGCTATATTTCGCGTTCTTTCCGATGAACCGGACTGTCGTACGGAAAGATTCGATTCTGGAGAGGCCGGATTATCAATGTGACAAAAGTGACAAAAAGACAGGATGACCTGATCTCTTATTATGGAATAAAGTTTTATCTTTGCATGTATGATATACATCTGTTTCCTTTAATTCCTGTCATGTATGAAGAAGAATATCTTTTTAGTTTTCGGTCTATGTCTGATGCAGTACTTCACTTCGGACTGTTTTGCGCTTCATGCGATATATAATGAGCCTGATTCGGCTTATATTTTTGCATATGCCACGGAAAAGAACCATAACCGCAACGGATTGCATTTTGCCTGGAGCCGGGATGGCCGGGAGTGGCACGCGATTGGGCCTGAACATCGCTTCCTCAGGTCGGACTATGGCCCGTGGGGAGAGGGGAAGCGAATGCTCGATCCGTTCCTGTTCAGAGGGTGGGATGAGCTTTGGCATTGCGTCTGGACGCTGAATGAAAAAGACGGTGTATTGGCGCATGCAAGCTCTGCCGATCTTGTGCATTGGGGGAGGCAGTCCTATTCGCAGGTTGCGGACGGAGGCAGTGAGATAATCATGGAAGTTTTGCTTGCTTTAGGCTACCGGGAGCGATGCGTTGAGGCGAGTATTTCCGGTGATTTGCAACGGGGAATCGTGCATAAACTGCCTTGGGAGGCCATAGACAAGCTGATTGAAGCGCAACAGCTTGCAGCTTATAAGAGCAGGCTTTACGGGGAAACCATGAAGGAAGACCCTGTACGTTTTGCCGGTCTCGCACCTGTGGAGGCGACACTGACAGTCGATGCTTCCGGGAGTAAAAAGATAAGCAACCTGCTGATTGGCGCCTTTTTTGAAGACATCAACTACGCGGCCGATGGCGGCCTGTACGCCGAGCTTATCCAGAATCGCGGCTTTGAATACGACCTGAACGACAAGGATGGACGGGACAGAACGTGGGATCACAGCAAGGCCTGGACGCTGAGAGGAGACCATGCGACGCTTGTGATCGACACGGTGAATCCACTGCATCCGAACAATAAACACTACGCTCTCCTCAAAACAGACCGGTGCGGAGCCGCGCTGGTCAACGAAGGCTTTGACGGCATACCCCTGACGGGTGGAGATACATACCGCTTCTCGCTGTTCAGTAGCCTGCGAAGCGGGAAGGGCGGGAGGCTCACCGTTCGGCTGACAGACCATGAGGGCAACGTTTATGCCGAGTCGTCCGTACATGTCTCGTCTTCCCGGTGGAAAAGACAAGAGGTAGCGCTCACCCCGAAAGCGACGGTTGCAGGCGCCCGGCTGGAGATTATCCCGCAATTCACGGGAATCGTCGCCCTGGATATGATCTCGCTCTTCCCCGGGAAAACTTTCAGAAATCGCCGCAACGGCCTGCGACGGGATCTGGCGCAGGCCATTGCCGATATGCACCCGCGATTCGTACGCTTCCCCGGCGGATGTGTGGCGCATGGCAACGGACTGGACAACATCTACCACTGGAAACATACCATTGGCCCACTGGAATCACGGAAACCGCAACGAAACCTGTGGGGCTATCATCAGACGGTTGGGCTGGGCTATTTCGAGTACTTCCAATTCTGTGAAGATATTGGAGCAGAACCCATACCCGTGGTAGCGGCGGGCGTGCCTTGCCAGAACTCGTCTCACGGTGGCGACGGCCAACAGGGAGGCATACCGATGGACCACATGCACGATTACATACAGGATATTCTCGACCTGATCGAGTGGGCCAACGCAGACGCCGGGAGCAAGTGGGGAAAACTGCGCGCCTGCGCCGGACATCCCGAACCCTTCAATCTTAAATATATCGGCGTGGGAAATGAAGACCAGATTACCAACGTGTTTGAGGAACGCTTTACCTTAATATATAATGCGGTAAAGGCGAAGCATCCGGAGATAACCGTAATCGGAACCGTGGGGCCTTTCTCCGAAGGAACAGACTACGTGGAAGGCTGGAATCTGGCGACTAAGCTCGGTGTGCCCATGGTCGACGAGCACTACTACCAACCGCCCGGATGGTTTATCCACAACCAGGACTACTACGACAAGTACGATCGCTGCAAGGCCAAAGTTTACTTAGGCGAGTATGCCGCACACCTGCCCGGACGGCCAAGCAACATGGAGACCGCCCTTGCCGAAGCGCTCCATCTGACGGCGTTGGAGCGTAACGGCGACGTGGTATCTATGGCTTCGTACGCCCCGTTGTTGGCGAAAGAAGGGTTTACCCAGTGGAAGCCCGACCTGATCTACTTCAATAATACCGAAGTTAAACCCACCGTGGATTACTACGTACAGAAACTCTACGGACAACATGCGGGTGACGAATATCTGCCCGGAAAGCTGAGCGTATCTACCGGCAGGGAAGATGTGCGCAAGCGGGTGGCGGCCTCGGTGGTACGCGACAGTCAGACCGGTGAGGTCATCGTGAAATTGGTGAATATGCTGCCGGCGCCGGTGAAAGTCGCCGTAGAGCTGAACGGCATCGATCTGCCGGAGTCAACGGCGTCGGTCACGCTGCTTACAGGCAAGCCCGGCGACGAAAACGCAAGACCCGTGACCTCCACGATGACCCTGTCGGCGAACTTTACATACGGGATACCGGCCTGTTCGTTTGTTGTGATCCGGACGGGTCGTCGCGGATAATAAGCGGATAAGCCGGATACTCCGGAGTCAATACAACAGATCCGCCGCCTGCCCGAATACGCTTTTAAAAGCCCGGTTCACCGCCCTCTTTCGGGTGGTGGGGAAAGGGTATCTGATGCGTGTAATCGAAAGGAAAGTCCCATTCTTTCAGGATTTTAAGCGCGGACTCTCCGAGCGCCTCCTCCACACCTCCGGTAGGGATGACCGTGTCTTTTTTCAGGGAGATGGCCCGTATGCGCCGGGCAGCCGATTGAAAGAAAGACTCCCGCCGGGAACGCATCTCATCGGGAACGATCATCATACGGAAAGCCTCCTCCAGAGAGGTTCTGCCTGCCGGAAAGGGTATGGGATGCTCCTTCCGGAAGTCGTTTATGTAATAACTCATCAGCCGGTCGGACGCCTCCCTGTCCAAAATGTCACGGGCGTTACCATTCATCCGGCTCAGGATGGAACCGCCGCAGAACATGAACAGTTTAGTGCCGGCAAACAACCCGCCGGTGTCGGCGAGCAACAGTACCTGCGACAGGAAAGCGCCGATGGAATAAGCGAAGATATTAACGGAAGCGCCCTCTTTGAACAACGGATGCCGGCCGCTCCTTATCTCGCCGGCCAACTGCCGGACGTTGTAAGCCGACTGCAAACCGGAAACATGGAAGCGAAGAGGCTGACCGGACAGACGATAGCTCAACGCCACATTGGCGAATGTGGAATCCGTAAGCCCGCTCACCGACTTCCTGCGTATATCCACCCAGGGCAGAACCAACCTGGGATTGTTCCACGTACACGGACTGCGGTTCATGTGGAAGGCGATAGGGAAGAGAATTACGGCGCGTCCGGTCTGCCCTGCCAGGTATTCCGCCCAGGCGAGGTACTTGTTCCAGCTATGCTCGTTTAACCCGTGAAGCATGACGATGGCCTTGTCCATCCTGTTACCCCGGCCCCTGTCCGGCATAAATACGGCATAGTCGAACTGTTCGTTCTCAGTGATACGGTCGTCGGTCACCGGACAGAACGCCGTTGCAGAGAGCTTTTTCTGCAGCTCCTTTATCTCATTCCCATAATTGGCTTGAACGAAACGGAAAGGAACAATATCCAGGCGGGTATCTTCCAGTTCGACCCTTCTGTCGAAGGAAAAGACCCGGCCGATCTGTTGGGTGCGGGTTGAGATATCCATCATCATGCCACTCTTTTTTTATGCAAAGAACAGGCAAGAACCGGACATAGTCAAACTTAAGGGCCAGCCGTCCGTTAAAAGGGATAAAAAGCGCTATCCGGGGACGAAATCCCAAATACGCCGGCAAAAGCGTCAAGGGCGGCAAAGCGCTGTCCCCCGGGTTTTCCATGCGGACGGCGAGGCGCTTGCGGGTTCATCGTTTTTTTTATTCCATGCGCCGGCAAACCGGATTTTATCCTGTATATTTGCCGGCATATAAACGCATAAAGAGGAAATATGTCAGGTAAAAAGATTCCGGGATTCATCTGCGAAAAAGAGAACATCGTTCGTCTGATCCTGCTGACGGCCATGTTTGCATTGGTCTTTATCAACATATACAAACCATTCAGTTCCTCGCACTGGTATCAGGTGTCCGAACTCCAGTTCTTTGCGTTCTCCAGCCTGATCATACTGACGGGAGTGCTGGTTGTGGTGATCAGCCGGGTGATCATGTATTACCGGGCGAAGCGACACGTCATAACCTATGGACAATATGCCGTGTGGATTTTGCTGGAAGTCTTCTTCATGTCACTGTTCTACACGGTCTATTCTCTGTCGGTAAATCCGGAAAGGGAATGGCTGGGCATGTTCAAAGAGTCATCCGTCAACACCGCACTGGTGTTATTGTTGCCCTACTTTGCCATTCACCTGTACCTGTTCTATCAGGACAATAAGAAACAACTGCAACTGCTCGAAGACGGACGTCCGGAAAACGTATCCAAACCGAATGTGTACTCTTTCTATGACGAGAAGAACGAATTACGCATCTCAATCAAGAAGAACAACCTGCTCTATATCGAATCGGCGGACAATTACGTGAACATCTGGTACATGAACAAAGACCGGCTGACGAAGTTCATGCTGCGCAACTCGCTCAAGGCGATCGAGAACAGCCTTTCCAGAACCAGTGTGCTGCGCTGCCACCGCTCTTTTATTGCGAACTTCGAGCAGGTAAAAGTGATCCGCAGACAGAAAGACGGTATCTACCTGGAGTTTGGCATCGAAAAGGTGCCGGATATACCCATCTCCAAAACCTACAACGAAAAAGTAACCCGCTGGTTCATGACTTACTCCTCCTGAGGGGCGGGGCTTCACCTGAAAACCAAAGAACTTCAATGAAGATAGGTA
This sequence comes from Mediterranea sp. (in: CFB group bacteria), assembly GCA_031258135.1. GTDB lineage: Bacteria > Bacteroidota > Bacteroidia > Bacteroidales > Bacteroidaceae > Bacteroides. The sequence continues at coordinate 1,103 of JAIRNG010000098.1, read as the reverse complement.
CGATTGATCTGGGACGATTCCCGGTTTTCCTGGCTCCGATGGAGGATGTGACCGATCCGGCGTTCCGCCTGATGTGCAAGCGTTTCGGGGCCAGCGTGGTTTGCACGGAGTTCGTTTCGAGCGATGCGCTGGTGCGCGCTGTGAACAAGACGCGCCGGAAGCTGGAGATCAGCGATGAAGAGCGGCCTGTCGCCGTGCAGATCTATGGTAAGGAGGTCGATGCCATGACCGCGGCCGCACGGATTGTCGAGCAGGCCCGGCCGGATATCCTGGACATCAACTTCGGTTGTCCGGTGAGGAAGGTGGCCGGCAAAGGCGCCGGGGCAGGCCTGTTGCGCGACATTCCCCGGATGCTTGAGATCACCCGTTCGGTGGTGGATGCGGTGAAGATACCCGTCACCGTGAAGACCCGTCTGGGCTGGGACGATGACAGCAAGGTCATTGTCGATCTGGCCGAACGGCTGCAGGATTGCGGCATCGCCGCGCTGACCGTCCATGGCCGCACCCGCGCGCAGTTATACACAGGCCGCGCCGACTGGACGTGGATAGGCCGGGTGAAGAACAATCCGCGCCTGCACATTCCGGTCATCGGCAACGGTGACATTACCTCTCCGCAGGGCGCCAGGGAATGTTTCGACCGGTATGGCGTGGACGCGGTCATGATTGGCCGGGGCAGCATCGGCCGGCCGTGGATATTCAAGGAGGTCAGCCATTATCTGGAAACGGGCGAAGTGCTTGCTCCCTTGTCTTTCGAGTGGCAGTTGGATGTGCTTCGCCGCGAGGTGATCGACAGCGTGGCGAGGTTAGACGAACGCCGGGGCATTATCCATATCCGCCGGCACCTTGCGGCTACGCCCCTGTTCAAGGGTATCCCCAACTTCCGCGAGGTGCGCATCGCCATGTTACGGGCAGAATCGGTCGGGGAGCTGTTCCGGATATTCCAAAGCCTGACACCTACAGCCTGACCCTAAACACCAACAGCCTCACCCCGGCCCTCTCCAAAGGAGAGGGAGAAGGAAAATACCTTTAACTAATGAACGGAGTAACTTCTTTCTCCCTCTCCTTTGGATAGGGCCGGGGTGAGGCTGTTGGTGTGTGGGGTG
>JAIRNG010000171.1 GCA_031258135.1 Mediterranea sp. (in: CFB group bacteria) | reverse complement strand
GACCTGACGGGTTCGGTAGCATCAATCGGAGCGAATACGTTGAAAGACATTCCTGTAACTTCAGCCGCTGCCGCTATCACCGGACGATTAGCCGGAGTGAACGTCATCACCACACAAGGCTCACCCGATGCTACTATTAATATCCGCGTACGCGGCGGAGGTTCCAATAGCGATTCCCATTTCCTTTCAGCCGTTCATCATCCATCGTAAATCCTTTTTGGATATATTCGCGTAAGCGCTGTCTGTGTCGCCCATATTCTAAACTGTGTACCCTGTTGAGATTTGACCCGATAGCCAACCGAAATTATCACATCAAGATTGTAGAAGTTGGTAGGTTTGGTAGAAAATCCGGAAATTCCGAATTTTCTCATGCTATCACATTCTTTCAACTCATCTTCTGCATAGATGTTTTTAATATGCTCATTTATGGTTGCCTTTGACTTTCCGAAAAGCATAGCCATCTGTTCTTGACTTAACCATGCGGTTTCATCCTGAAATAAGGCATCTACTTTAACTTTGCCGTCCGAAGACTGATATATGACTATTTCGCTATTCATATTTATAATTTTAAAATTTTTATCCGACCGATTTTTCTATAAATAACTGACGGATGAGGGTGTTGCTCAAACAATGCGGATAACCTTCCTGTTCTAACTGTTCGATGAATTTCATGGTGCATTAGTTTTGGAAAATCTTCTTAAAGTGTTATGCCCAGCATCAAAGATAAGGGTTCTTACGGGATTATCACCCTGTTTGCCGTAACAATCACCGGCTTTTGATCATTATGATATCACATTATTCACATCGTCACAGTGGCATATCGGATAAATTCGTTATTTTTGTCTGTCATCCGATAAAAGGAGATTTATAGATATGGAAAAACAAGCCGGCTATATCAGGCGTATTGAGATTGACGGTCTCTGGGGACAGTTCAGCATACAATGGGATTTGCGTCCGGACGTAAATATCCTTTCCGGTATCAACGGGGTGGGGAAAACTACGATCCTGAACCGGTCTGTGGATTATCTGGAGCAGTTGTCCGGTGAGGCCAAGCATGATTTGAAGAACGGAGTGCGTATATTCTTCGACGATCCCGAGGCAACGTTCATTCCTTATGACGTGATCCGCAGTTACGATCGCCCTTTGGCGCAGTACGATCCGGCTAACCGCGCGCCCGATGGTTACGTGAGGTCCGAACTGGACTGGCAGCTCTATCTTTTGCAGCGCAAGTATCTCGACTATCAGGTAAACACAGGTAACAAGATGATCGAGCTGCTCAATAGCGACGATGAGAGGGAACGCAGTAAGGCGGCAAGCCTTTCCCTTCCTAAAAAGCGGTTTCAGGATATGGTGGACAGCCTTTTCAGTTATACGCATAAGACGATAGACCGCAAACGGAATGATATTGCCTTCTACCGGAACGGAGAGTTGCTTTTCCCCCATAAACTGTCATCCGGCGAGAAGCAGATGCTGGTTATCTTACTGACCGCGTTGGTACGCGACAATGAACGTTGCACGCTCTTCATGGATGAACCCGAAACTTCTCTTCATATCGAGTGGCAACAGAAACTCATTTCCATGATTCGTGAGCTGAACCCCAATGAGCAGATCATCCTTACCACTCACTCGCCGGCCGTGATCATGGAAGGCTGGCTCGATGCGGTAACCGAGGTCAGCGATATATCCTCTCCGCTGGTGAAATAACCGGTTTACAACATGGCCCGACAGTTAAAAGACAACATCAGCTCTTCCTATTTCGATGCGGCGCATAAGCTGTATCCCCGGAAGGCGCGCCGCAGGATCGTCGCTTACGTGGAAAGTTATGAAGATGTCGGCTTCTGGAAAGAGCTGCTTGCCGGTTTTGAGACGGATAACTGTTATTTCCAGGTGATGCTTCCCTCGGCCGTCACGCTTTCCAAAGGAAAGAAGATGGTACTGATGAACACGCTGAATACCGCAGAATTGGGGAAAAGCCTCATTGCCTGCGTAGATAGCGATTATGACTTCCTGATGCAGGATAAGACCGCTTCTTCGCGTAAGATCAACGATAGCAGATACATCTTCCAGACTTATGCCTATGCCATAGAGAACTATCACTGTTATGCGGAAAGCCTGCACAACGTCGTCGTTCAGTCCACGCTGAACGACAGGCATCTGGTCGACTTCAACAAATTCTTCAGGCGTTACTCCGAGATTGCCTATCCGTTATTCCTGTGGAGCATCTGGTTCTATCGTAACCATGATACTTACACTTTCCCGATGTTCGATTTCAACTCGACTGTCCGCCTGCATCAGGTACGGTTGAAGAATCCCTATCTCAGTCTCGACGAAATGGCAAAGCGGGTAGAAGCCAAACTGGCCGGCATGGAACGCAAGTTCCCCGACCTGAAACCAAAAGTCACGGCTTTGGGCGAAGAACTGCGGAAACTCGGACTGAACCCGGAGACCACCTATCTTTACATTCAGGGGCATCATATCATGGACAACGTAGCGATGAAGCTACTCACACCGATATGTATCGTGCTACGCAGGCAACGCGAAGATGAAATACGCCGCCTGGCGGAACATAACGAACAATACAGGAATGAGTTGACCTCATACCGGAACAGCCAGTCAAATGTGACGTCGGCGCTCAAAAAGAATACCGGATACAAAAACCTTTACCTGTATCGATGGTTGCACGATGACCTGGAGAAATTTATAAAAGAACTTTAAGGCTCACCGGTAAAACACAGGTTTTTATGTAAGATGACGGAGTAACACGGAGGCTTCGCTCGTGTCGCAAAACGGGTAGGGAATTTAAATCCGTGTGATCCGTGAAATCCGTGTCCTTAAGATTATATTCAGACACGGATTTCACGGATCACACGGATGAGCCTCGTCCATAAATCTGCGTACCTTTTTTTATTTCAGAAGAGTCTCCGGATCAAGATTGGCCGCTTCGATATCCTTGAAATAACGGTATGTACCTACTTTCAGTTCACAGGTGGCGGCATCGTCACAGACAATGATCCCTTTTTCATGCATCTGCAGAGCGCTGATGGTCCACATCTGGTTGACGGAACCTTCAACGGCGTGATACAGGGCGCGGGCCTTGTTATGCCCGTTGACGATGATCAGCACTTCTTTTGCGGAAAGCACTGTTCCCACGCCTACGGTAAGCGCGGTTTTGGGAACCTTGTTCACATCGTTGTCAAAGAAACGCGAATTGGCTATAATGGTATCCGTTGTCAACGTCTTTACACGGGTGCGTGAGGAGAGGGAAGAACCCGGTTCGTTGAATGCAATGTGTCCGTCGGGGCCTATACCTCCCAGGAAAAGGTCGATGCCGCCATAAGACCTGATACATTCTTCGTAGCGGGTACATTCCGCTTCAGGGTCTTCGGCGTTGCCGTTCAGGATATTTACGTTCTCACGTTTAACGTCGACATGGTTAAAGAAGTTATTCCACATGAAAGTGTGATAGCTTTCCGGATGCGACTGCGGCAAGCCGACATATTCATCCATATTGAAGGTCACCACGTTGGCAAAGGAAACCTTGCCTTTCTTGTTTAACTCGATCAGCTCCATGTACATTCCCAATGGAGAGGAGCCGGTGGGCAAGCCCAATACGAACGGCTTCCGGGGGGTGGGTTCAGCCTTGCCGATCTTCGCCGCCACATAATTGGCAGCCCATTTGGATATCGTCTGATAGTCCGGTTGAATAATTAGTCTCATACGTTCTGGTAAGTATTAAGTTTTAAGTTTTCCGCCATTGTCCGGGCAAGCGCTTTGCATTGCGTACAGGTCTCTTCTTTCATGGCCTGCTTCATTTCAATGGGCTGGCCCACAAGCTCGAACCTGCTCTTTTCGGCAAACTCGGCTATCTTCTTCACAGCCGCGCCGGCCCAGCAGAATGAACCGAAATAACCGAAGTAACGGTTCTTCATCTCCCTGCCCGCTATTTTAAACAGGAGCGCTTCCATCTCGGGATAGAGTTGCGCATTGTATGTTGTGCATCCCACGATGAGCCCCCTGTATTTGAAGATGTCGGCCAAGATATATGAAGAATGGCTTTTGCTCAGGTTGTGTACGATCACATTCTTTATTCCCTGCGCCGAAAGCTCCGCAGCGATCACTTCCGCCATCTGCTCCGTGTTTCCATACATACTGCCGTATACCACTACTACGCCTTCATCGCCGTCATAGCGGCTCAGCTTGTCGTATATGCTTATTACGCGTTCAACGTTGTCGCCCGTCCATACCGGGCCATGAGTGGAACAGATCGCCGATACCGGCATGCCGCTCAGTTTGGCCAGCGCCTTTTGTACCGGACC
>JAIRNG010000016.1 GCA_031258135.1 Mediterranea sp. (in: CFB group bacteria) | reverse complement strand
ACTTTACATTGTATAATGTTTCCGAAAAAGCCGTTTTAATCATTTCTTATGTGGGGTATAAAACCCAGGAAATCACCTTGAATGGGAAATCGTCCGTCAGCATTACAATGCAGGAAGATTCCAAAGCGTTGGATGAAATAGTGGTGGTGGGTTATGGTACACAAAAGAAAGCGTCCCTCACCAGCGCCATCTCCCAGATCAAAGGTGAAGAAGCTTTTAAAGACCGTGGCATCAATAACGTAACGGTCGCTTTGCAGGGAGAAATACCGGGATTGATTGTTCAGCGTTCCAGTACCCGGCCTGGCAGCGAAGGAGCGACTATGAAAATCCGCGGAGACATCTCCGTGAACGGAAATTCCAGTCCGCTGGTACTTATTGACGGGATTGCCGGATCACTCGACGAATTGAACCAGATGGAACCCAACGACATCGAGAACATCTCCGTGCTGAAAGACGCCTCGGCGGCTATCTACGGAGCGCGTTCAGCTTCGGGGGTATTGCTGGTAACAACCAAGCGCGGCAAGAAAGGGCAGGCGAAGATTTCCTACAGCGGAGCTTTCAGCACCACTGTCGACGGAATACAACCCCCCTTGGCCACCAATGCACAATGGATGGATATGTTCTATGAAGCGCAATATCAGGACGCCCGCGCAGCAAATCCAACCCTTACGGAACGCAACCAGATTCTGCCTGTATTCAACTGGTGGATTCTGATTCCCACAAACCTGGGCGGCATCGACGCGAGCGGCCATAGCTGGCAAAAAGAAGAACTGTGGTACGCCATGCGCAACGGCACACCATTGACACTGAACACCAACGGGAAAATACAGCGTCTGGAACCGCACTACCTAATGGACGAACTCTACGGACAGGCCACCTCGCAGAGACATTCGGTAAGTATTTCCGGCGGAGACGACAAGTTCGGCTATATGGCATCGCTCGGCTTTGCCGACAACCAGAGCCAACTGAAGGTGGCCGAAGACGGCGAGAAAAAATACAGCGCACGCTTGAATATGGACTACCAGGCCAGCAAACTGCTGAAATTGGAAACAGGCATGTCGTACGAAAAACGCAACATCACCACACCCCGCGCGGGTATCGGGACAGAATATAACGACCCCTGGTTCTGGCCTGTATATAACGAAGCGGGGAATCCTTACGACACATTCAGCGGCATTAGAAACCCCATAGGCAGATTGGTCTATGGCGGCCAGGCCAAAACGGACTATACAACTTTCCGTTCCAGTCTGAAAGCAATCCTTGACCTTTCCGAACTGACGGAAGGACTTTCCTTGTCTGCTTCAGGCAGCTACAAGAGCGTGGGGAAAGATATCCAGACCATGAAAACAAAAATACAATGGTACGACTGGGAAAACAACAAGACCGGAAACGCCGACAGCCCCGGCTCGCTCACCGAAGAACTGAACAAATGGGAGAGCATCACGCTGGGCGCATTTACCAACTACGAACGCAAGTTCAACGACGTGCATCAGGTATTTGCCATGCTGGGTATGACGGGCGAAGAGGAAAATTGGAAAAAAGTAACGGCCTCACGCAATAAAGGACCTCTGTATGAAGGTTCCGATCTGGTAGACCTCAATGTAATGGTTAGCGGTACGGACAACGGCGCGGGCGGCGGACAAAGCTCGTGGGCTTTCCTGAGCTACATCACCCGTCTGAATTACAGCTACATGGACAAGTATCTCGTTGAGTTCCTGGGACGCCGCGACGGTTCGTCCAAACTCTATCCCGAACAGCGGTGGAAGAACTTCTATTCGGTTTCCGCCGGATGGGTAGTTACTCAGGAAGAGTTCATGAAAGGCATCACGTGGCTCGATTTCCTGAAATTCCGCTATAATTTCGGTAAGACGGGAAGCGTGGAAGGCATAGGCAATTACGAGCAGTACGCCACCGTATCGACGGGATCCGCTTACTTTGGAGAAACGCTTACCGCACAATCCTCATTGAAATTGGGCGGAATAACTTCCGCCAACCGTACTTGGGAAACCCTCAACAGCCACGACGCGGGTTTGGACTTCACGCTTTTGAACAACCGCCTGTCCGGTACGTTCGACTGGTTTCAGAAGACGAACGAAGGGATGTTCATCGACGTGACTTATCCGTCTCTGCTCGGCGCTTCCGCACCGAAAACCAATAACGGAAAGTTCCGCACAGACGGTTGGGAGTTCTCCCTGAACTGGCGCGACAAGATAGGCAACCTGACTTATAACGTGGGCGGCTTCCTGGCCGACTCCAAGTCGAAAGTAATGGAACTACTGAACAACCAGAACGTTCCCGTTGCAGGCAAGAACTCCAACCGCCTGATAGGAATGCCCCGCGAAGCCATTTATGTATGGCAGACCGACGGCGTATTCCAAACACAGGCAGAAGCCGACGCCTATTACGAGAAGTATTATTGGAATGCTGACCATACGGGTCCCAAATCGGGAAACATCCTGCCTGCACCCGCTGCAACAGGAACGAACCGCCTCCGTCAGGGCGCCCGCATACTGGTGGACGCCAACAAGGACGGAGCCATCACAAACGATGACCTGGTCTATGCCGGCGATGCCGCACCGCGTCTGAACTTCGGACTGAAAGCAGGACTGGAGTGGAAAGGGTTCGACATCAACGCTTTCTTCCAAGGGGTATTGAAGCAAAAAGTATTACGCACCGGTAGTATCTACGCGCCTTGGGTAGTCAACTATACCAACCAGATAGCAGCCTATATGGGCAAGATGTGGTCGGACATAGACATCCTTTATCCTAACGGAGAGGCAATATTGGTAAGTGCAAACACGAGTACCGACTATACGATTTCCTCACGTGATGCGAACTTCAACAGGTTCAACTATCAGAATAAGGACGTTAGCGTTCAGGATTCCCGTTATATCCGCCTGAAATCCCTTGTAGTAGGTTATACACTGCCGAAGACACTGACACAGAAAGCCGCGTTGAGCAAAGTTCGGATTTACTTCTCCGGCGACGATTTATGGGAATGGACAAAAATCAAAGATGGTTACGACCCGGAACAAGGCGAAGCTTCCAACAGTACGTTCCCTTTCAGCCGTTTACTGTCGTTTGGCGTAGATATCACATTTTAATCATTTCTAATAAATAGCGTAATATGAAACGAATATATATCGCAATAGTATCTTTTGCATCGGTAGCGATGTTTACCGGTTGCAGTGACCTCCTGGACAAAGAGCCTTTGTCTGACGGAACCGAAGCTATCTTTTTCAAAACTCCCGACCATTTCGTGCAGGCGGCAAATGCCCTGTACCAATTGGAAGGCTGGAAAGACCATAACGGCGCAACTACTTATTACAAGATGGATCAGGGTATGGATACCAGCGGTTTCAGCGCCAACGGCGGAAGCTCTGCCGGCGAAACAGACTGGCACTGGGACAAAGCTTACGCCTATATCCGCGACTGTAACACTCTGCTCTCCAAGGCGGATGGCTATACGGGTGACAAGGCAGACATTGGCGCTTCCATAGGTACTGCCTACTTCTTCCGCGCCTGGCAGCACTTTTACTTGTTGCAACGGTTTGGCGGCGTACCCATTGTAGACCATGTGCTTGACGTGAACGACGCAACATTGACGGGGCCGCGCAACAGCCGTTACGAAGTCGTTGACTTTATTGCCAAAGACTTGCGGGCTGCCATACCCCTGCTTCCGCAGGAGAAGAACATCTCCGGTTCGGATAAGGGGAAAGTGAGCGCCGAAGCCGCCAAATCATTTCTGGCGAGAGTACTTTTATACGAGGCTACCTGGGAGAAATATGTTCCCAATATCAGTTATGATCTGGACGGTAACGGCAGCGACACAGGAGCGGGCACGGCCAAACCTTCCGACTATCCCTCCGTCACTAACATGCTGACCGAAGCCAAGCAAATGGCGAAAGAAGTCATAGACGAAGCCAATGCAGGCACATTCGCCCTTTGGCAAGAATGTGATTCGCTAAGTTATTACTACCTGTTTAACATTGACGACAAGGGCGGCAACATATCAAATTTCAGAAACAAGGGGAAGAATACCAACAAGGAGTTCATCTTCAGCAAGAAATATGATTACGATGTACTGAAAGGCGGAATAGACCTGTCGCACGCCATCAGTACCTGGCAGGGCGCAAATATCAGCACTTATCTGGGTGAAATGTTCCTCTGCCGGAATGGCTTGCCCATCTATATCAGCTATGATGGCGTCACGAGGCAAAAGAATTCCGATTTCCTGGGCTTTGAACACTTCTACGATGAATACCGCAACCGTGATTACCGTTTTATAGGCTGCGCCTTTCTGCCCGACAGAGTATCCTGGATGACCGATACGGACTATGGAGTGCCCAACACCACAGACAAACCTTATCCTGTTCCCGTTTATCCCGAATTTCCGTATAACTCCACCGATCAGGCTTTCAGCAGCAAACTTGCTATATACACGCCGCACTTGCTGGGGGGAACGTTTACGCATAATAATTACGGCAACCGTAAATTCATGCCCGAAGGCGCGAACAGATCGAACAATGATGAATCTGCCGATTACCCGCTTATCCGTCTGGCAGAAGTGTATCTGATTTATGCCGAAGCGGCGGTGGAGCTGGGAAACGGTTCCATCACAGATGCGGATCTTAATTTCTCCGTTAACAAGGTAAGGGCGCGTGCCGGGGTTGACCCGCTGACCAATGCTCTGATAGCAAACGTATACGATGCGGGCTATTGGGACCACGCCCAGAACAAAACCATTATTAAGAAGATGAATATGCTCGATGAAATTCGCCGTGAACGCACGTGCGAACTTTTTGGAGAAGGCTTCCGCGAGAACGACCTGAAACGTTGGGGAATTGCCCACATCAACCTGCGTGGACAGAAACTGGGACGCTACATTTATGGCACGGAGTACATGACTGCCAAAGCCAACGATGCCACATATCATGGCCAGGAGGTCTTCCAACCCGATAAATATCCCGCAACATACAAGTATCTCGGAGATGCGGATGAAAATGGCGTATATGGAGTAACAGGGCTGGACTACGGCCGTTCCATTGCCACAGACCCTGGAAACCTGCTGTATTCGCAACGAGACTATCTGGCGCCTGTCCCATTGGGACAGATAAGGTTGAACCCTGCACTGTTGCAAAATCCGGGGTGGTAATATAAAAACAATACATATAAATCATTAATATTGCAAAGGTTGTCAAATGGGGGTGGTTTGACAGCCTTTGCATTAGAGTTTATGTAAATTAGATTTTGTATACTACATGCGTATACGTATTCTTTGCAAGATGAAATATATAAACAGCCACAACAACGCGATATGAAAACAGTCAATATTTTATCAGTATGCTGTATATCGGCAATGACAACAGTTAACAGCATTGCACAAATTCTGCCCGCACCCGTGCGTGAAGTAAAAACCGATATGGAAATCATCATGCAACCCGACGAAAAAGTGCAGTGGATGATGGACGGCAAACTCGGAATGTTTATTCACTGGGGGTTGTATTCGGGTGTTGCTCGTGGCGAATGGTATATGGAAAACAATGGTATTAGTCCTGAAGAATATCGTAAATTGGCTTATCCCGAATCGGGCGAACAATATTTTGATGCGCGTGATTTCGACCCTCAAAAATGGGTGGAACTGGCACAAAAAATGGGCGCAAAATATGTAAATATGACTGCGCAGCACCACGACGGCTATGCGCTTTTCGAGAGTAAATATATAAATGCCTTTACCTCAAAACAAACGCACAACCGCGATTTCGTCCAAGGGTATGTCGAGGCTGTTCGTGCCGCAGGATTAAAGGTTGGACTTTACAAAACACTGATAAACTGGCGCTTCCCCGGATATTACGACGTTACCGGAACTGATTGCCAACCCAATAAATTCGGCTACACAACCGAAAACCGGCACAAGGAAAACGCCCGCCTGATGAAAGAGGAACTTTACTGCCAAACCAAAGAGCTGATGACGAATTACGGACGTATCGACCAACTTTTCTGGGATGGCGGCTGGCTGGCGCAAAAGGGAACGGACGCCGCCGGCGCATATTTCTGGGAACCTGGAAAATATTTGAGTTCGGACAACCAATGGCAGGTAAATCCCTATTTTCAGGACTTTGATGAAACGGGTAACCCCCTTGGATTGATGGGTATTGTGCGCAAATATCAGCCCGATATTCTCGCTAACCCGCGTAGTGGCTGGTGCGGTGACTATACCTGTGAGGAAGGCGGTGCCGAAGTTAAGGGCGAAATCCGCAAAGACGTTGTCGAAAAATGCTTTACGCTCGCGCCGTGCTGGGGCTACTCGACAGTAATGGAAGACGAAAGCAAAATCATGTTGCTGCAACGAATCAAACGCCTTTTCGCCGACTGCCTCGTGCGCAATATGTGTTGTTTAATCAATGTTGCTCCCGACCGTCACGGCAACATCCCCAAACCGGTCGAAAAACGGCTGACCGAATTTGGCGAATGGGTAAACTCGGCAAGCGAGGCGATTTACGGTACTCGCGCCCTTTGGCAACCTGTTGACGGACAATACGGATTTTGTTGTAAAAACAATGTGATTTACGTTTATTTCTTCGGCGATTTTACCGAAGACAATTTTACCTTGCCGCCTGTAAACAAAGGAATGAAAGCATTGAAGGCGTACAATGTCGTTACGAAACAAAAAGTCGGTTTTTCGCAAAACGGGCAAGTGGTAAAGTTGAAAAACATAGCGCTTCGAAACGATGAAATAACTATTCTTGCTGTCGAACTGAATAAAAAGGTGAGATGAAATTAAAAGAATTAGGAATTATCTGCTTATTGACGTTCTGTTCTAAATATTCGGCATATTCCGAAAACCGGTTAGTCGTATATCCTGCGCCTGCCCCTACATTCGGATTACAGGCTCAGGACGTCGATGATACAACCTGTTCACGATTGACTTCCCCGAATGGGAAATATGTTTTTGAAACCTGTCAGAAACATTTGCCGGACGGGGGAAAACAATTGTATTATACACTTTCCTTCGGGGGAAAAGAGGTTGTAAGGGAATCGGAACTTGGCGTATTGATAGAAAACCAACTGTTTGAATCGGCTTTAGCCATACCCAACGATTCCTGCAAGACATGGACTGCAAACCTTAATTTAATAGAGACAAGAACAAGCAGTGCGGATAGCATATGGAAACCGGTTTACGGTGAGCGCGCCGCAGTTCGTGACCACTACAATCAATTGGAACTCGCGTTTCTGAAAGGAAACAATACGGGCAAAAATTCAAACGACAGCTATGATAAAAGGCGTTATTACAAAATGAACATCATTGTCCGCGCCTACAATCAAGGCATTGCTTTCCGTTATTTCTTTCCGGAAGCAGACAACGGGTTATTTCTGCATATTGTCGGAGAACAAACACAATTTGTGATGCCGGAAGGTACGATGGCGTATTATGAGAATTGGGCGCAGGGGCCTTATCACTATCTCCCTTTGAAAGACTGGCCCGGAGAAAGCGAGCGTCCGTTGACCATGAAGCTGTCGAACGGACTGACTGTGGCTCTAACCGAAGCTCAGATGACCGATTATGCACGCATGAAGTTCTGCCTGGCCAAGGAAAACACCTTGAAGGTTTCGCTTTATGGGTCGGTTGACGTAATCACTCCTTATTCTACACCTTGGCGGGTAATTATGGCAGGGGAAAAAGCTACCGAACTGATTGCAAACAATGATATTATACTGAATCTGAACACTGAAAATAAAATAAAAGACACATCATGGATCAGGCCCGGAAAGGCTATCCGCGTAGGAAAACTGACACAAGCTGACGCAATGAAGTGTGTTGACTTCGCGGCTGAACGCGGGTTACAATA
>JAIRNG010000097.1 GCA_031258135.1 Mediterranea sp. (in: CFB group bacteria) | reverse complement strand
TAAAGTTCGCTCACAAACTGAATCATTTTGCCCTCAAAGCGAAAATCTATTTGGCTGCTTCAAAAGCTGCATGGAACGAACTGTATAAGATTAAATACGCCCTTAGTGCGTAACATGAGTGAGTAAATATCAGTTAGTATATAAAAAACCCCGCCAAAATAAAGGCAGGGTTTGATACTCGTTGAATGAAGCTTAGTCCGTCAAAATAAAGCAATAGTATTAAATATTCAACGCTGTATCTTTTATCTTGTTACTGACATCCAGCAGGGCGGAACGAAATTTCTCCTTTTCTTCATCGGTGAACTTAGCCGGCTTACCGTTTATTGTGTATCCTTTGATTCGCTGATATAACCATTGCTTTGTCTTACCAAAGTAATCAGAAGATATTTGTGCTAATGATACATAACGGCTTATATCTCCCAACTGTGAATATAACGCAAGTTCTTCATGTTCTTCCTTTGCGTATTTCAAAACGTTTTCAAAGTTCTTATTCAACTCCTTTATATATTCCGCCTGTTTGTCTTCACTCATGCCGTTGAACTCCGCCTGTTTATTTTCAATAAAGGCTTCACGCTCATTTTGTTTCATCTTTCTAAATCGTTCAAATTCCGCCTCTTGTTCCGGGTTTGCAAACAACTTGTTATTATCCATAGCTATAATAGTTATGCTCTCCGGAGAGGGCTTGTTCGTTATTTCTGTTTCTTTTTAAGTTCCAGATACATATCCAATAAAACCTATAGCTCTACAGCTAATAATTCTTTGCCCAAGTCATGCAGTGCTTTCTCTATTTTCTTTGCCTGTTCGCCTCTAGGTTTGCTCACGCCGGACGCATAACGCTGTATTTGCCTTTGGTTGATTCCCGTAAACCTTTCGAGCACTGCATTGGTAAATATACCGCTATAATGCCTTAATAAACTTTCCGGATCAAAGCTATACACTAATTCATAGTCTGAATTAAATATTTCCGGTATATCGTCACCGTCTTCATTCATTCCTTCCAGATGAAATTCAATCGCTTCTTCCATTTGCTTTTTAAGCTCTTCAAATGTTTTTCCTGTCACCACAGCAATACCATCCCCAATATTAACGTATGCAGAATAATTTCTTTCCGTCATACCTACCGTAACTACTACTTTTTTCATCCTGCTACTTTTTTATTTACAGGGCTTAATAAGCCCCGCTTGAATTAAGAAACCAACCATCTGACGTGATAAGTTTGATGATCTCTTTTACTTTCCAGATTTTCACAGAACTATTTGTTTTTAAATGACGCTTCAAAGATAGTCGTAATTTTACAACTATCAAACTGCTTTATGGATTATTTTTCAGCGAAATCAAGGATTTAGCATTCTTTTTTTGACATTAATCAAATATCCCAAAATCAGGTTACTACAATTATTGTTTAAAGATTGATTTGTCAACCTGTGATGGGATCGCGATTCGTGAGGGTATAAAAAAGTTCACCCTACGTCGGGTGAACCTTATTCTCTTTTTTATAGTGCAGTATGCTGGAACTTTGCGGGCACAGACACTTCATGATACAAACATATAAATTTTATTGTTTGGTGAATACCGCTTTAATGTAATTGTGCTGTAAAACATGAAATCCGATACAAAAAACCTCCTTTCTTTTTCTTTTATAGCTGATAAGTTACTACCTTTGTCCACATAATTGATTTTTAAACAGATGAGACGAGTATTTATTGTTCACCAATGTTTTTTATAAAAGTGCTATTATGGAAGATTATAAAAAAGCAGTCGAGTATTATGCTTTAAAGAGAATAAATGACCTATTACATAATGAAGGCAACGAACACGCTTTAATTATTTTTGAGAACATTTTTAAAAACGCAAAAAAACACATTCGCATTGCTGCCAGGGATTTGTCTAACAAACAAGTTGCAAATACGTGTGGGTACATAAATGCAATGAAGATATTTTTAGAAAAAAAAGATGCTAAACTTGATATATTATTAGTGAAATTCAATAAAGATGTTACAGAAATTCAAGAGAATAATTTTTTCAGGTTTTTATTTGAAACCGATGCTTACAAAAATAACAATGTGCGTATTAAAGATTCAAATGGGAAGTGTTTTTCCTTAAAAAACGAGGAGGTACACTTTTGCACTGCTGACAGCCACATGTATAGAATTGAAGATGATGTTATAAAAAGAAGTGCAAGGTGTAACTTTGGCGACGAGTCCGGCACTAAAAATTTAGAAGATAAATTTGATAACGCTTTTGGATCTATTGATAAAACAGTTGATCTGAAAGAATACTTTTTAAAAAGAGCGTAATTCATTTTTTATGATTGAAGAATTACATCATTTTACGGCACTCATACAATTTATGGGTGCTTTTAATTTCGCGAATGTCTATTGTAAATTTCACGACACACTTTCAAAACACTTCTTCAATACGGAAGAAGTGTTCAATAAACAATTTGAAAAACACAAAAGTCAGATAATCACGAACAAAGAATCCATAAATAACATGAAGACCGTTGAGACTACTGACGGAAGGTCTAATGAAGATAGCATAAGGGATTTAAGGGAAGCTTACGATAAGCTCCAAACCCGACACATCGAGGAAATGGAATCCCTGAATAGTGTTTGTGAGCGACACAAACCGCATTATATGCAACCGCTGTTTCTTGTGATAGGAGTGTATAGTATTTCCGTTTTACTTATTACAGCGTTGTTGGGCGTATATAACGATTCTTTTTATATAGAGTCCGTCTTGACCGCTTTTAATTCGGTAACCTTTTTCTATGCTTTTTATTTCCCACTGTGTGATGTGCTTCTATTCTATAAGGTTTTTAATTGTCCATTCTTTAGGCCTACATTGCTTTCTTCTTTTTCCAATTATATTATATTCATATTGATCGTTTATGGATTTCTTATCATAGATAATTTGTACCTTGAAAATAGTATTATCAATAGTAGTTTTCTTGGTTTTATTTCTTGGGGCCCGGTATATTTACCTTTTTCCAGTTTTTTGTTGTGTATAATGCTTGTAATATATTACACAGTAAAAGTAAGATATTGTGTCAGAAAGATGTCCAATATCATTGTGACTGAATATGAAAAATTGCATCAGGAAAAACTGTCTATTGATATTTTTTATAATACCTTTAAAAAAATAGAATTACCCTAATCAGGAACAGTTCAATTTTCCTGTTAAACAGCGCAACTTTTGTGTTAAACAACTCAACTTCCGTGTTTAACAGAACAGGTGCCCGTGTTAAACACGGAAGTTGCGCTGTTTAACAGAAAATCGGCCGTGTCGCAAAACGGGTAGGAAATTCAAATCTCTTGATTGACGATTTGAAACGCAGATTAACGCGGATTTTTTTTATTATAATCTGCGAAAATCCGCGTTAATCTGCGTTTCAAACCGTTAATCTGCGTTTCAGAATTATTTTAATTGTGTGATGCGTGCATAGCCGTGACTGTTCTCGTTGCCCGTCATGGTTCCGCCCGACGGGTTGGGCATCGTTCCGGCCGCCCCCGCCTTTACACCCGTGTTCCACTCATAGCCGCCTCCGTCTACCATCGAACAGTTGGTGAACAGGATATCTTCACCGTCTTCCCAGGTGAGGCTCGCGCCAAAGGCTGTATTACTGTAATTTAATGTAGCCCTGGATAATATACCTACGCCGCTATCCTGTGTGCGGGGATCGTTGGTCGTGTCGGTGGGATCAATGGCCACACAACCCGTCATGCCGGAGATAAAAGACGAACCGCCGCTGCCCGCGCCGTAAGTATATCCATCACTGGCGCCGCCATAATAACCTCCACCGCCGCCACTGGTATAGTTCCCGGTATTAGTGCTACCACCCTTGCCGAATGTACCATTCTGATAGCTGCCTGACACTCCACCCCGTGTTTGTGTCCCTCCGCCATCCGGCTTTATGCAGTACCATCCCTCCAACCCTCCGGCATGACCTTGCTGACCGCCATTCGTACTTACATCACCAGATCCCGCTCCTCCACCGGCCACCATGATCCTGCTGTTGAGGGAAACAGGCTTATCCCATTGCGTATTCGCGTCGCCGGGAACTAATCTGAAATCCGTAGCGCCTCCGCCTAATCCCGAATTGGTGTTAGCCAGAACACTGCCGCCACCGTTAAATGTAGCAGTCCCGCTCTTTGTGTTGTCATACTGACCAACATATACGTAGAGTTTCTGATCCTTTTTCAAATAGATAACGCCCTTCGTATAACCTCCGGACCCTTTATAGGTACTGTTATAATTACTCCCTCCGCTCGCCCCCCACGCCTCCAGCTTGTAATACCCGTCCGCAGGGGCGGTGAAGGTCTGTTGATTACCGGTGTAGGAGAAGTCCCACTTGGTGGTACTCTCTGCAATCAGTCCGTACTTGTCCGCATCGACATCCACGGAATACTCGTAACTCCCGCCCGCTTTCCATGTAACGGCGGGAAATGAGGTATCCTTTATCACATATTCGGCGCCGTTGAACGATGCCGTAAACGGTATGGAAACGGAAACGGTCTGCGGAACAAGGCACAAGGTTCCCCTGGCAGTGGATATGCGAGCCCAGTCTGTCGTAAGGGCAGTGGTCGACAGCTCGCCGTCGTCCGCAGTCAGATAATATTGACCGGTGGTAGCGGCAGTCGACGTCCACTCATACCCGCTGCCTGTAAACGCCAGCGTGCCGCTGTTTTTTATGCCGCTAAGGATGAGATCCTTTATCTTCACCTCACCGCTGAACATCGATGCCGTATACCTTGCCGAGAAGTTCACCTGCGTCATGACATGGTCGAAAGTGAAAGGAACATCCCCGGTAGGAAAGCCCTGTGCATCCCCATTCACATCCTCCACCGTGGCATTCATTACCGAAGCCACGCAAAAGTCCACCTGCGACGAGGGAGAATCGGGAGGCGAAACCGCAAAGACAGGATACCCCGCCTCGCTTTGGGTTTTCACCACACTTATCCCATTTGCCGTTGAAGGCACGGGATTAACGGCAAAGAACGACACCTTATTACCCGAAGCCGCGGACGGCCAATACTTAGCAGGCGAATACGTCCACGCCCCACCGCTCTTGGTCACCTTCTGGCCATACATAAAGTCCGGTGTAGCCGCCTCTGTCCAATCACCCGCTGTAACATAACCGAACACCGCCATCCCGGAAATATTCCCCGTGGTGGTCAACTCACCGCTTACGCGGGTAACATTCCGGTCAAAAGAGACAGGCACACCCTCCTCCCCACTACCGGAAGCAACAGGGCTATCAACATCACCTGTACACGAAACATACATCAGTGCCATCAAGGTCACTGTCATCACTCTTTTCATTCCTTCTGAATCCATCATCTTCTTCATCGTTAAATATGTTGTCTGTCAGCACATCGGGAGATGTGTAATTAAACGTTCGTTTAATGACACAACTTTTGGAGACGGATTGGACGTCCTGTTTTACCCTTAAGAAAGTCGCTTTCCGGAACGAAAAGACCCATCCGGAACGCCCATTCGGAGCGGTTTTGAAGAAATCCTGCAAATTAATCGCCATAAAATTTGCACGGAGCGAATAAAAGGTTTATTTTCGTGCTCATTAAACGAACGTTTAATGAGCATCCCCTATTTGTCATCCTTTTTTCCTGTACGCAATTCCGTTTGCATGTATAATGAAAGCGTATATGCGCACGCACGCGTCAAAAAAAGACAGTAACATTTATCCCTCGTTTTCATGAAGAGAACCTGTCCCGGAGCTGGTCCGTGAAGACAGAAAGCCATAATTACTTATCTTTTTCACGTATCTCGACCCGGCGGATCTTTCCGCTGATGGTCTTGGGCAGTTCGTTTACGAACTCAATCACACGGGGGTACTTATAGGGGGCGGTTACCTTTTTCACGTGTTCCTGCAATTCTTTGACCAGTTCTTCTCCCAAGCGGTCTTTGTATTCTTTGGCAAGCACAACGGTTGCTTTGACGATCTGTCCGCGAATGTCGTCGGGTACACCGGTAATGGCACATTCCACTACAGCCGGATGTGTCATCAACGCGCTTTCCACTTCAAACGGCCCGATGCGGTAACCCGAACTCTTGATCACGTCGTCCGTACGGCCGACGAACCAGTAATACCCGTCTTCATCTCTCCAGGCCACGTCTCCGGTATAGTAGATGCCGTCGCACCAGGTTTCTTCCGTGCGCCGTGCGTCGCGGTAGTACGCTTTGAACAGCCCGATAGGTTTGCTTTTGCCGGTGCGGATCACGATCTGTCCCTGTTCTCCGGCTTCTACCGAGCGCCCTTCGTGGTCAATCAAGTCCACGTCGTACTGTGGATTCGGCATTCCCATGCTTCCCGGTTTCGGTTCCATCCATGGAAAGGTGGCAATGGTGAGTGTGGTCTCTGTCTGTCCGAAGCCTTCCATGAGCTTGATGCCCGTCAACTTTTTGAAGTTCTCAAATACGGCGGGATTCAGCGCCTCTCCGGCAATCGTGCAATATTCCAAAGAAGAGAGATTGTACTTGCTCAGGTCTTCCCGGATGAGGAAACGGAAAATGGTGGGTGGCGCGCAGAGCGACGTGATGTGGTAATCGTTTATCTTTTTCAGTATCTCGGCCGGTACAAACTTCTCATGATCATACACGAATACGGTGGCGCCGGCAATCCACTGCCCGTAGAGCTTTCCCCACACGGCTTTTCCCCAGCCCGTATCGGCAATGGTGAGATGGATGCTGTCTTTGTGCAGGTTATGCCAGAAGCTGCCGGTAGTGATATGTCCCAACGGATAAGTGAAGTCGTGTGCAACCATTTTGGGTTCGCCCGTCGTGCCGGAGGTGAAATACATCAATGAGATGTCTTCGTTGCTGTTGGCTTTCTGCGGCCGGACAAACGGCGCGGCGTTCCCGATGCCCTTATGAAAGTCATGGAATCCGTCGGGTATGGCCGGGCCGATGCTGACTAATTGCTTCACCGTGGGCGATTCGGGCATGGCGTCAAGGATGTGCCGGGTAATGATGTCTTCACCGGCGGCAACAATCATCTTGACGTCTGCGGCATTGCAGCGATAAGCAATGTCTTTCTTTGTCAGAAGATGCGTCGCAGGAATGACCACCGCTCCAAGCTTATGCAGGGCGATGATGCTGAACCAAAACTCGTAGCGGCGCTTGAGGATAAGCATAACCATATCGCCATGGCCGATGCCGAGGCTCTGAAAATACGATGCGGTCATGTCGGTGTACTTCTTTAGTCCGGCAAACGTAAACTCACGGCATTCGCCCTTATCGTTGGTCCACAGCAACGCGCGTTTGCCGGGTTCATCCAATGCCCAGGCATCTACCACATCATAGCCGAAGTTGAAGTCCTTGGGTACTTTTATGTTCAGGTTCTCCTTAAAATCTTCCTGCGAGGAGAAGACGGTTTGCGTTAAAAATCTCTCTACCATATTGAATTATAAGATTACTGCCAGAAATCTCACCTTCCTGTCGTCCAGCGCTTTCATTCCGTGCATAAGTTTAGAATTGAAGTAAATACTGTCTCCCTCGTTAAGGATTTGTTCCTTTCCGTCGATGCTGATCAGCATCCGGCCTTCCAGCACATAATTAAATTCCTGTCCGGCATGGCTGTTATAGTACATCGGGACGTCGTCTTTCGGCTCTACGGTCACGATGAACGGGTCGGCGTTCCGGTGGATGAAGCCGGAAGCCAGCGATTGATACTTGTACGCTTTCGTTCGTTCAATCGAGACCCCTTTGTCGGCGCGCGTCACAAAGTAAGAGGTCATTCTGGGTTCTTCTCCGAACATCAGCGCGTCGAGTGCAACGTCGTACCGGCGTGCAATCTTTTGCAGCATGCTCACCGATATGTCGCACTCCCCGCTTTCCGACAGCCGGTACTCCTCTGCCCGGATGTCGCATTGGGCGGCCAGTTCATCTACCGTTAACTCCAGCACCTCACGCAATCCGCGCAGGCGTTCTGCGATTTGTTTAATTTGCTCGTTCATTGTTTTATTGAATGATATTAATAATTATGATGGGTATGCGGATAACACGGATCAGGCGGATGAACGCGGATTTTCAGTTTGCCTGTCCGTGTTATCTGCTTACCCATCTGTTTTGTTCGATACTTTCATTGCACGGATAATGGCGGAAGTGAATCCGGCATGATCCAGTTCGTTGACGCCCTTGATCGTGATTCCTCCGGGAGTCGTTATCTTATCTATTTCCATCGAAGGATGCGTGTCATTGTTCAGGATAAGCGCCGCCGCTCCTTTAACGGATTGCGCCACCATCTTCATCGCATCTTTCGGATAGATACCCATTTCGATTCCTGCCTGCATACCGGCTTGGATATACTTCAGCGCGTAAGCTATCCCACACGATGCCAGGGCGGTGGTTGCCGGAATCTGTTTCTCAGGAACAAGCATGGCCAGTCCCATCTCATCGAACAGGCTTACCATAAGCTTTTCCTGCTCCTTCGTCGCGTTGTGCGAAGCAATCAGGGTCATGCTCTCCAACTGGGAAATAGCCGTATTGGGCGCTAACCGGAAAAGGACCGCCGATGCACCCAGCCAGGCGGTATACTCCGAAAAAGGGATACCGGCGGCTACCGAGATTATAATCTGTTTCTTCAGGTTGATGTTCAGCGCCGTAACCACCTCCTTGACCAGCCAGGGCTTAACGGCAATCAGTATGAGGTCTGCTCCCGTAACAGCCTCCTGGTTATCGGTTACGGTGCGGATTTGCGGATTGGCCGCCTTGATCCTGTCGAGCTTGTCCCTGTCAGGGTCTGCTACCGTAATATCCTTAGCGGGGATCATTGTTCCTTTTGCCAGTCCGTGGGCGATAGCTCCCCCCATGTTTCCGGCTCCGATGACAGTTGCTT
>JAIRNG010000091.1 GCA_031258135.1 Mediterranea sp. (in: CFB group bacteria) | reverse complement strand
TAAGTATCATGTAAGCTTCGAGCTTGGAAATATGCAAAAACTGTGGTCTTGTATTTAGATAAAATAAACTATTCTTTTATAAGACTCGCTTATAAATCGGGATTTTTATCTAAGTTTGCTGTACTAAAAACACCGACTTTTGAGGAACGTATTGACTATGTGCGGTTGTGTATAGCTTTCAAATGTTTATCTTTGCTGTACTAAAAACACCTCATCAATAACGGGTTCAACATAATTTTATGTTGTGTATAGCTTTCAAATGTTTATCTTTGCTGTACTAAAAACACCTGAAAAAACTTCTTCACTTCTTTGTTATCGTTGTGTATAGCTTTCAAATGTTTATCTTTGCTGTACTAAAAACACCCATACACGTGTTTTCGTTAAACTTGTGGTGGTTGTGTATAGCTTTCAAATGTTTATCTTTGCTGTACTAAAAACACCTAAAGAGTGTGGGAAAGAATTTACCATTAGTTGTGTATAGCTTTCAAATGTTTATCTTTGCTGTACTAAAAACACCGATGCGCAAACGCGAACTCGACGCGTATAGTTGTGTATAGCTTTCAAATGTTTATCTTTGCTGTACTAAAAACACCTTTTCGAGGAGCGGGAGCCACCCTCCAAAAGTTGTGTATAGCTTTCAAATGTTTATCTTTGCTGTACTAAAAACACCAATTCTTTGAAGTTACAAAATGCTTCGTTAGTTGTGTATAGCTTTCAAATGTTTATCTTTGCTGTACTAAAAACACCGACGATGTAAACAGAACCCAGGCAACTGGCGTTGTGTATAGCTTTCAAATGTTTATCTTTGCTGTACTAAAAACACCGAAATCATGGCAAACATGGCAGTAGGTATCGTTGTGTATAGCTTTCAAATGTTTATCTTTGCTGTACTAAAAACACCGCTTCAGAAACCTATATATGTGCTTATCGGTTGTGTATAGCTTTCAAATGTTTATCTTTGCTGTACTAAAAACACCGAAATGGAGATAGCAGAAATAGAGATAGCGTTGTGTATAGCTTTCAAATGTTTATCTTTGCTGTACTAAAAACACCCCCCGTCCAGATATAACCCGTACTCAGGCTGTTGTGTATAGCTTTCAAATGTTTATCTTTGCTGTACTAAAAACACCACAAACGACGCATTAAGAGACGGGGGAGTAGTTGTGTATAGCTTTCAAATGTTTATCTTTGCTGTACTAAAAACACCTCCCACAAATCAGCAATCCTACTCGAATTAGTTGTGTATAGCTTTCAAATGTTTATCTTTGCTGTACTAAAAACACCTGTATGTGTCATCTTATATGATATATTGCAGTTGTGTATAGCTTTCAAATGTTTATCTTTGCTGTACTAAAAACACCTTTTCCATTCAACATCAGTAAGTTGAAACAGTTGTGTATAGCTTTCAAATGTTTATCTTTGCTGTACTAAAAACACCTAAAATACAACTCAGTGAACGGCGTAACAGGTTGTGTATAGCTTTCAAATGTTTATCTTTGCTGTACTAAAAACACCCCCACAAATCAGCAATCCTACTCGGATTAGTTGTGTATAGCTTTCAAATGTTTATCTTTGCTGTACTAAAAACACCCCAGTTGTCTGGGATCTGTTTACATCGTCGTTGTGTATAGCTTTCAAATGTTTATCTTTGCTGTACTAAAAACACCCACTAACATTTGACAATGATGAAGATTCTTGTTGTGTATAGCTTTCAAATGTTTATCTTTGCTGTACTAAAAACACCTTCCCGCTTTTTGTTATATCTTCGCCGGTAGTTGTGTATAGCTTTCAAATTTTTATCTTTGCTGTACTAAAAACACCCGCTTCAGAAACCTATATATGTGCTTATCGGTTGTGTATAGCTTTCAAATGTTTATCTTTGCTGTACTAAAAACACCTCTTCTGCGCCTGTTTCCATACTACGATCCGTTGTGTATAGCTTTCAAATGTTTATCTTTGCTGTACTAAAAACACCCTGTAACGGTTGAGCCAATAGAGCCGTATGTTGTGTATAGCTTTCAAATGTTTATCTTTGCTGTACTAAAAACACCAGCCGCGCTTTCGGTTTCAGTGTCCGTTGCGTTGTGTATAGCTTTCAAATGTTTATCTTTGCTGTACTAAAAACACCTCCGTTCTGCTGGTATTGCCACTTCTAATGGTTGTGTATAGCTTTCAAATGTTTATCTTTGCTGTACTAAAAACACCTGGCCTCGTTTGGCGTTAGGCCGCCTATAAGTTGTGTATAGCTTTCAAATGTTTATCTTTGCTGTACTAAAAACACCGGCCTCTTTGTGTCCAAGGAAGCGCACCTGGTTGTGTATAGCTTTCAAATGTTTATCTTTGCTGTACTAAAAACACCTGTGTTCAGCGTGAAAAATGATAAAATAAAGTTGTGTATAGCTTTCAAATGTTTATCTTTGCTGTACTAAAAACACCCGGTTTCGTTTTTTCGAAGCTGTCTGAAGAGTTGTGTATAGCTTTCAAATGTTTATCTTTGCTGTACTAAAAACACCAAATCAAAGCTATGAGTTTGTTTAATACAAGTTGTGTATAGCTTTCAAATGTTTATCTTTGCTGTACTAAAAACACCAGATACACTAATGTTGTATCGCTGCTTCATGTTGTGTATAGCTTTCAAATGTTTATCTTTGCTGTACTAAAAACACCGTCGTGGCCGACAGGATATTTCCCTCCTGAGTTGTGTATAGCTTTCAAATGTTTATCTTTGCTGTACTAAAAACACCGACGACAAATTAAAATAAGTCCCCGATACCGTTGTGTATAGCTTTCAAATGTTTATCTTTGCTGTACTAAAAACACCAACCCGATGCCGGGGCGACGAGAACATAGCGTTGTGTATAGCTTTCAAATGTTTATCTTTGCTGTACTAAAAACACCCCACCTATTGTATATGCAACAATAGATACAGTTGTGTATAGCTTTCAAATGTTTATCTTTGCTGTACTAAAAACACCAAAATATATTTTCGACAAACAAATAAAATAGTTGTGTATAGCTTTCAAATGTTTATCTTTGCTGTACTAAAAACACCTAATAAATAATTATTCATATTGTTTTCTTAGTTGTGTATAGCTTTCAAATGTTTATCTTTGCTGTACTAAAAACACCGTTCAACGAACGGCGTATATCTTAGCACTGTTGTGTATAGCTTTCAAATGTTTATCTTTGCTGTACTAAAAACACCACAGTCGTGCACTCATCGCATCTTTTGCTGTTGTGTATAGCTTTCAAATGTTTATCTTTGCTGTACTAAAAACACCTGAAAGTTTTGTGCCACCGTTTAAGAAGGGGTTGTGTATAGCTTTCAAATGTTTATCTTTGCTGTACTAAAAACACCTAATTAATGTGCGATGCAAATATACGGTAGTTGTGTATAGCTTTCAAATGTTTATCTTTGCTGTACTAAAAACACCTTGAAAGAAGATGGTAATTTCTATTTGCCGGTTGTGTATAGCTTTCAAATGTTTATCTTTGCTGTACTAAAAACACCTTCTGAATAAATACGGTGCAGAGAGTGTGTGTTGTGTATAGCTTTCAAATGTTTATCTTTGCTGTACTAAAAACACCATAGGGCTTTCCGCTCCACTGCCGGATGCTGTTGTGTATAGCTTTCAAATGTTTATCTTTGCTGTACTAAAAACACCTCAATGTGTTTATTTTGTTGTATTACAATGTGTTACGTGTTTATTTTGAAATAAAAAATGAAGGTGTTTTTATAGAGGAGATCCAACGTTACGGTTGGATTTCCTTTTTCTAAAATAGTTCAAGTTGTTGATATGGCGTGGTTACTTTTTCTTCTTTTTTTTCATAATATAGTTCAATATCTCCGAATTGTTTATCTGTTATGCATAATATTCCTATATGTCCTTTTTCTGGCAGTAGGCTTCTAACACGTTTAATATGTACATTTGCATTTTCACGACTTGCGCAGTGACGTATGTAAATAGAAAATTGGAACATGGTAAAGCCATCTACCATTAACCTTTTACGAAAATCAGAGTATATTTTTCGTTCTTTTTTCGTTTCTGTTGGTAAATCAAAAAAAACAAGTATCCACATAACTCGGTATTCATTAAAACGTTCCATGGAAAATTAGTTTATGATTGGATATGAAATTTTTCTCTGCTCTCCATTAAAGCATTTATAAAGTGAAGCTGTTGTTTGTCCAACAGCTATCATTAAAGGACTGCGTTTTCCGTCAATCTTTACATCTAAAACAGGAATCTCCAGTAATTTGGATTTGATTTCTGTAGTAAGTTCATCAGGGCAGCCCCATTTTTCAATAATCTCTATTATAAGTTTATCTATAAATGGTCGGTATGGCTCCATTATGTCATCAGCCAAACAATAGGCATTATATTTATTGTGATGATGAATTCCTAAAGTAGGTAATAATCCACTAGAGACTAAAGAACGTGCTACAATGGCTCGTAGAATAGCATATCCGTAATTTAATAAATTGTTGGGTGGTATACCTTCGCGATCTCTTGTGAAATTTAGAATATCTGGAAAAAGGGACTTCCAGTAATATGCAGCAGCTCTTGCCTCATAATTGTCAGGGTCTCCACTTTTGACATTATTGGCCCATATTTGCATATTTTTTACTGTTTCATTTCTGGCTTGTTTAAGTACTGCAGCTTGATTTTCTATTTTTTGTTTAATTGTTTGTTGCCATAATTGCTTTTTTAAAGGGAGAGATGCTTCTATTTGATCTTTAAAACGTTCATTTTGTATAGTATTTCCACATAATGGCAATAGAAGACCAACTGGCATTCTTTTGCTATTGCATGTAATGACTGCACAATTGTTTTCTAATAACTTTTCTAAAAGTCCTTGAGTTACAGTTACTTGTTTGTGATCCAATATCACAACTCCTATGTCTTCGGTTGGAATTGTTCTAACTGTTTGTTTCTTAAAAGATTCAGGAAATGAATCGTTTTTTTCAACCTCTGGAAGTTTTATTACTAATTGATCATTAGTAAGAGAAAGATATGCCGGATTTCCAAAATGAAGTGTCTTCTTAATCATATTATATATTCCTAATAATTCCTAATCGGTTAATAGATAGGGGAATACAAAACTGTTTAATCATTTCATTGTCCCATGATTTTTCTGCCTTATTGTTAGCTCCAAGTTCTATCGTCTGTATTATTGGATTGGATACAAAGCCTGGAATAAAGAAACATTGATTTCCTGAGGATGAAACCATTTTATAAACCCTCTCTGCTATTTTTCTTTTATTGCTCCAATCAATTATTCCACTTTCAATTTCATCTTTTGTCGGAACATATACCAGATCATTTGGTGAAAGAGAAAACAATAGTGAATTCCCTTTTTCATTTTTTTCAGGGGCAGAGTCAAGACCTTGTTTTTGCCTTTCGATCACAATGTTTAATGGAATTGTTTCGTAGCTACGTTTACCATTTTCATCTTGGTAAATAGCAAAAAATAAATTTGTACCCTTAGCAGCCTCAACGAATTTATTTTTTTTGCTTCCGTTACCTACATTAAACTTGTTTCCTAATGGTTCATAAGTTCTAACTCTACATATCGGTTTGTGGAAACGATCATTATTGAGTTTGATAATATTTTTATTTAGTTCATCTATTCCATCAGGTGAAAAAGCCAGTTCCGGGTGTTCAGTAACTTTTCCCTCTTTAACTTCATTGTACAAAGTAAGATGATTTTTTAAGATCATTTGGATTCCTGTGTCTGAGACATTTTCTATTTTTTTTGAGTTGAAAGATTCATCCAAATTTACTCTTGAAGCAGCACACTCATTGTTGTATTGGTAGATTTCAACTTTCGATATTTCTTTATTATTCAGTTTATTACTTCTGTCTTTGAAATGTTTGAGAAGCGCTTTCTTATCGAATTTTCCATATTGGTGTATTAATCTTTTAATCTCAGACTTAAGTTCTTTGTCTACAATATCTTGCCAATTATCCAAAGCAATGGTTAGATTTACAGTTTTCTTGTATCGTAATGACACTTTCCCATATATGGTATCTTTATGCATGGGTTTACGTATAGCCCAAGTATCTCCTTTGGTTTGGCGCTTGGATATTTTCTTATAACTTCCATCTTCATCCTTACTCCATTTTTTGTATAGATTTACAGTTCTATTTATTATACGAAGATTTTGTTTGAAACTTACAATAGAAGATAAAAGTACTTCTTTTGTATCTTGCGTGAAAGTTATCCAAGGTTTCTTTAATGTTCCTTTTTCGTATAACATGTTTTTTAAATCATGACGTATATTTTCACTTTGAGCATATTTGTTGTTTAGAAAGTTAATATGATCTCTAGTGGCGCACGCAATAACAATAGCATCCAATGCATGGTGTCGATGGTCAATTCTCTTTTTCTTAAATCCTTTGTATAATTCTAATGGAACTTGTATTTGGAATATTTTTTTTCCTTCTTTATTAACCCAACACCCAAATTCGTTACTGTTTCTAAGCATATTGAGACGTTCAAATCTCGGATATACAATCTCATTCCATACATCATCCAACCCCCACTGCTTTTTTAGTTCTGATGTAATAATTCCGTTGCACGATATAATATTGGAGGATATAGCTTCTTGTTCATTGGGTTTGCGTACAAGAGCAGAAAGCAGGTTATGCACCATTTTGCTGATGTATCTGCTGTCGTTCAATTGCCTGGCAACAAATGTATCAGGTATGTCTTCCAGAAGTAATTTCTCCATTTTAGCTTTGTTATTGCTATACCTGTTTCTGATGAAGTTTTCATAGGCTTTTAGCGAAAGTGTGGTTGCTTTCTGGCTAAATCCAAGATCAATTATTTTTTCTTCATTGCTTTTGATGTATTCGTATGCGAGTTTATTTCCTTTATCTCTATTGACAGCAGCTTCACATATAACTTTGTTACTTAATGAGTCGTCAAAGTATCTGGATTGCGGTATAATATGCTCGATTTCGTATGCAGGGGTGAATAATTTGTTTAGAGGTATTATTTTCCCAGTATATGGAGAACAATATCTTTGTTCCAACCAAAGTTTATAGCGAACGATTTCGTTTTTAGAAAGCTGGGCAGATTTGGATATTTTTTTGATATCATCAGGGATATCTATATCAGCCCTAAGGATATCTTCTTCGAATATCTTGAATATCTCTTGTTGGTTTGGAGAGTATGGCCTGATATTCTCTATATCACCCATCTCCTTAAATTCGTTGAGTAATGTTCTAATTCTTGAATTTGTATTTTCATTAGATAAATTTCTTTCGGAAATGCGTTGTCTTTGCTCAGCAGTGCTTTTTATCTCTCGACCAAGTTCTATGTGTATTTCATTAAAAAAGTTTGGCTGGCTATTGCCATAGTGCTCCCAAATATCTTTGACGACACGTAGTGTCTCTGTAACTACTTGCTCAACGATTGGGTTTTTTAATGAGTGTTGTTTAAATTTATGAAGATAATATTCTATATCTTGGGGTGATTGCCATTCAAGTTTTTCTCCAATTTCTGAATGTTGGTCATAAATGATATAGGACGTCAGCCAAAGTGGAAGACCTTTAAAGTCATTTATTGAATGTAGATTTATAGCCTTTTCACGGGTTCTATTTCGGATGTTCTCATCATATTCTCCATCAATAATCTTATAAATACGTTTTTCAGTTTTATCATCAATCGCTTTTTCACTCCAATAATCACCTAATCTCATTAAGGAGAGCAATTTTTTTATAGCTTGAGCTGAGTATGAACCATATTCCTTTTTGAGAGGTGGAAATTTCTTAAATGCTTCAACGAATGATTCCGGAAGGTTCTTTTTTGTAGCAAAACTTCCAAGTGATTTTGCCAATTCTTGTTTGTCGTCTACGGAATAAAGAATATGCCATAACTCATATTCATCAGTTTTATTCAAAAGAGGTATACCTGCTTTTTGAATTTTTGATGCTATTAGAGCATGTACTTCATTACAAGGATATGTTTTGTCTTCTACATAATTCCAACGATATTCTTTTATATGTTTTTTAAGATTGAACTTTGGGTATTTCAATAAAGTGTCTTGGTTAATTTCTTTTCTTTCGCATAGCCAATCAAATAAGTCCTGCCAGTCTTTCTCTGTCGGCAATAGCTGTTTTGTAATGTCCATTTCCGTTTCACGTTTATATATTTTTAGATTCTGTAAGAATTGCCATAGCCTAAATTCTTGAAATAACGGATGGGATTTAGGTATACACCTTATAGGTACTTTTATAACATTTCCATTTTTATCCTTATATGCTCTTTGCTCTAATGGACAGATTGATATGGTGCTTTTTTTGCTTTTTAATGGTCGTTGATAAAATATAATATCTTCCAAGAACAGATAAGTGAAATCTTTATTTTTAATGCTTTCTTTATGATTTTCATTAAAAGGATACAATTCGTTGATACACTCATTAAAAAGTGTTTGATCTTTTAACTCAGAGTGATATTCTTTCTGTTTATTCAATATAAGTCTGAGTTCCTCTTTATAGTAATTACGCTCTATGGTTCTGATGAGATTGCCTTTTATTTTTTGATCGGGATTCTTAAGCAGGGTTTCATATATATAGCACCCTGTTGTCAAATGTCTTTCTTCGATGTTTTTTTCTGTTTTCTTTTTTATAAGTGTCCAGTCATCTGGCGATGGTACTCGAAAGCTCCTTTTTTCGTTACCTTGTTTATCTTTCTTGATATTTCCTTCTTCGTCAATATCTGTTGTAACAATTAAATCTATAGTTTTTCCTTGCCAGTCAAGTGGTACTTTACTTGTCCTGCGATATACCCAACCATTTTCCAATACGATATTATACCATACTTGGTTTTCTTTTCTATCTCCACTATCTATAATCTCGATAACTTTAAGCGAATGCAATTCTACAAGTTTATCTTTTGGCATAGATTCCTCTTCTTCTCCTCTTTGTTGGTAATAGCCTCTTTTTTGATTGAAATTGAGAATAATCCACGCTAATTCTTCTTTTGTAATCTTTTGTATAAGAGCTTTTTTTCGTAAGTAATACAATGTCCAATCATAAGGTACTTTTTTATCCTTGTTGAACAATTCTGGTTTGTAAATAGAAAAATCCTTTAACATTTCGTTAAATGAATCCTGGAAAATAAATATAAACTTGTTATTTTCTTTTCGATAGGCTATTTTAGGCTCACTATGATTCTTGAATTGTCCTAACCGCCATTCAAAATCAATTTGATCATCATAGTGTTTAGGCAGTAATCCGAGTATATGCAATATCCTGTGCAAGCGTTCTCGGCGAAGTAATTCCCTTTCCCTTAGTCTTCTTATACCTCTATATTGAGTTCTTTCTGCTGTTTGTGATATACTGTTGCCTCTTTCAAAGTTTCCAAGTATTTCTTGATTCATGGGAATAATTCTACTGTTTGCGGCAATTATTTTTCCATTATCTGTTTGTGAGTCCCACTGTATTAGCGCCCATCCGATGGAATTTGGCCCTAAATCTAATCCTAATACGTTTTTCATTCCTTATTGTTTTTATTTTCGCGTTAAAGATAATATTTATCTTTAGAATATTTTGTGTTATATATAATATTTGTATATTTGCAAAATAACATTTGAAGCTATTCACAATAAGGATTATTCCGTTGTGAAAACATTTAAGGCGGGGCGACTCGCCTTCTTTTTTAAGATTTACTATATATAGGAAATTAGCTTTCATTGTGTATATAAGTACGTAGAAAAATCTTCTCATCTTCTCTAAAGTATGGAGGATAGTTCTATTGATGTCATGGGCGTCCGGCAGGAAATAACCCAATGAGCCGTAGAAAAGAAAGGGCACGATTATTCGCCATGAAAGACAATCGCTTTGCATGTCATCCCGGAATAAAAAGATAAATCGAGTATCAAAAAAGACGGTATAAGGTAGCTTGGGATATCGGATAGTTGAAAAAGAGTGAGATTTGATACGGTTACCTTGATAAATACACAATATCGCTAAAGTATTATCGGTTTTTTTGTATTTTTGTCTCAATATGCGTGTTTATTGCATAAACTCAGATAAAAAAACAAGCATGAAAGTCATCGATTTGATACAAAACACAGAGAAAACAGCTTTCTCATACGAGATTCTACCGCCTATAAAAGGAACGGGAATCGACAAATTATATGAAACGATAGAAAACTTAAAGGAATTCGACCCTAAATATATCAATATCACTACACACCGTAGTGAATATGTGTACAAGGATCTGGGAAATGGAATGTTCCAACGAAGCAGATTGCGTCGTCGTCCGGGAACTGTTGCCGTAGCTGCCGCTATCCAAAACAAATATGATATTACCGTCGTTCCGCACATCCTGTGCAGTGGTTTCTCAAGGGAGGAAACAGAATATGTTTTGCTCGACTTGCAGTTTCTGGGGATTACCGATCTATTGGTACTCAGGGGCGACAAGGCGAAGTACGAGTCGTCGTTTATACCCGAAACGGATGGATATACGCATGCTATTGATCTGCAAGAACAAATTAATCAATTCAACAGGGGTGTTTTCGTTGACGGATCCGAGATGAAAGTCACAGCAACGCCATTCTCGTATGGGGTTGCCTGTTATCCGGAAAAGCATGAAGATGCGCCTAATCTGGATACGGACATCTTTTGGTTGAAGAAGAAAGTCGAAGCCGGCGCTGAATATGCTGTAACTCAACTGTTTTATGATAACCGAAAGTATTTCGAGTTCGTGGATAAGGCTAAAAAGGCGGGGATCAATATTCCGATCATACCGGGCATCAAGCCATTCAAACGGATGGCCCAACTGAGTATAATCCCGAAAACATTCAAGGTAGACATACCGGAGGAATTGACCCGGGAAGTTGTAAAGTGCAAGAACGATGAAGAAGTGCGTCAAGTTGGCGTGGAATGGTGCATTGCCCAATGCAAGGAATTGATGGAACACGGAGCGCCCAGCATTCACTTCTATTCCATTGCCGCCGTAGACAGTATCAGGGACGTAGCTAAAATGATCTATTAATATGTTTTTCAGGGATGTAATTGGACAAGACACAGCCAAAATGAGGCTTATTCAGGAAGTAAATGAAGGAAGAATTCCCCATGCGCAACTGATTTGTGGCCCTGAAGGAATTGGTAAGATACCTCTTGCCATTGCATACGCCCGTTTCATCTGTTGTACAAATCGGGGAGAGACTGATGCTTGCGGTACTTGTCCGTCCTGTATCAAATTCAATAAATTGGTCCACCCCGATGTGCATTTCATTTTTCCGATCGTAGGCGGTAAAGGGAAAAAGGATGCGTGTGATGATTATATTGCCGACTGGCGCCGGTTTGTCATTGATAATCCTTATTTTAGCTTAAATCATTGGTTGGATGAGATTGGTGCGGAAAAATCCCAGGCCATCATCTATGCGAAAGAAAGTGATGAAATTGTCCGCAAGCTCAGTCTGAAATCGAGTGAAGGCGGGTATAAATCCGTAATTCTCTGGCTACCGGAGAAAATGCATCCGGTATGTGCCAACAAGCTATTGAAACTACTTGAAGAGCCACCCGAAAAGACGGTTTTCCTGTTGATATCGGAAGCGCCGGATATGGTACTGGGTACGATACTCAGTCGCGCACAACGTTTCAATATGAAGAAAATAGATGAAGAGAGTATCGTTGGGGCCCTTGAAAACAACTATGGCATACAGCCGAAAGAGAGTCAGGTGATTGCGCATCTGGCAAACGGCGATTTCATTAAAGCGCTTGAAGCCATCCATCTGAATAAAGAAAAGCAACTTTTCTTTGACTTGTTTGTCAGCCTGATGCGCCTGTCTTATCAACGTAAGGTCAAAGAGATGAAACAATGGAGTGAGCAGGTAGCAGGCATGGGACGGGAACGCCAGAAGAGTTTCCTGGAATATTGCCAGCGTATGGTCAGGGAAAACTTTATCTACAACCTGCATGATCCGAACTTAATATATATGACTCCCGACGAGCAGAATTTTGCCGCACGATTCGCTCCTTTTATCAATGAGCGGAACGTGATGGGACTGATGGACGAAATGAACGAAGCCGAAAAGCATATACAACAAAACGTGAATGCGAAAATGGTCTTTTTTGATTTCTCATTGAAAATGATTGTATTACTAAAACAATAGCGGGCGGCAACGTGCCGCTGCGAAGTTCTTAATTATAAATTCTAAATTGAACGAAATGGAGTATAAACTGTATAATGGAAGCGGAGGTTTGTGTTGCAAGGGCTGCTCCCGCCAAGATAATAAACTGAATACTTACGACTGGCTTGCCAATATACCCGGTAATGCGGAAGAAAGTGATATGGTAGAGGTTCAGTTCAAGAATACCAGGAAAGGTTACTACCGCAACAGCAATAAAATTCCTCTCGAAAAAGGAGATGTAGTTGCCGTAGAAGCGAGCCCGGGGCATGACGTTGGAGTGGTTACACTCACCGGACGCCTGGTTCTGTTGCAAATGAGGAAAGCACATCTGAAACCGGAGGTGGAGATCAGGCGTATCTACCGTAAAGCCAAACCGATAGATATGGAAAAATTCACCGAAGCAAAAGCCAGAGAACACCATACGATGATCCGCGCCCGCCAGATGGCGCTGAATCTGAATATGAATATGAAGATTGGTGATGTAGAGTATCAGGGGGACGGAAACAAAGCGATCTTTTACTATATTGCCGATGAACGTGTGGACTTTCGCCAGTTAATCAAAGTGCTGGCAGAGGCATTTATGGTGCGGATCGAGATGAAACAGATCGGGGCGCGACAGGAAGCCGGACGCATCGGAGGAATTGGCCCTTGCGGACGCGAATTGTGTTGTGCTACCTGGATGACAAGTTTTGTTTCGGTATCGACCAGTGCAGCACGCTATCAGGACATTTCGCTCAATCCGCAAAAACTTGCCGGACAGTGCGCAAAGCTGAAGTGTTGCCTCAACTATGAAGTGGACTGCTATGTAGAAGCGCAGAAACGCCTGCCTTCGCGTGAGATTGAATTGGAGACCAAAGACGGAACGTTCTACTTCTTCAAGGCGGATATTCTGAGCAACCGGATAACCTATTCTACGGATAAGAGTTTCGCTGTCAATCTGGTCACAATCAGCGGTAAGCGCGCTTTTGAGATCATTGGCATGAACCGCAAAGGCCTTAAACCGGATAGCCTGTCGGAAGAAACGGTCAAATCCGTATCGGAGAAGCCCATCGATTTGCTTGAACAGGAAAGCCTGACGCGCTTTGACAGGCGCCGCGGCAATAAAGATGCCGGGAAAGACGATAATAACAGAAATCGTAGAAAGAAGAAAAAAGGCGGCAGGCCACAAGGTGAAGGACAACAGGGGCAGCAAAATCAGCAGAGCCAGCAAAATCAGCAGAGCCACCAACAGTCGCGTCAACGCCAGGACAATCGGTTACGGCATAAGAAAGACAGACCGCAGAGGAATGATAATCCGGGAAACGGCGGCGCGAGAAGGGAAAAACAGGGAGGATGAAACGGTTTAAAAGCATCTGCCTGATCCTGATCTCTATGCTATGGGCTTCGTGTACAGACCATATCGTATATCACTCCTACCACCATTTCTCACAGGAGGGGTGGGGAAGGAGTGATACGATCACACTTCATCTTCACATTTCAGACTCCGTTTCCGGCAACGCCGAAATCACTTTTCTGATCCGGAACCAATCAAATTACCTGTATCAGGATTTCAACATCATACTCCAACACAACATGCCGGATTCGACACAGTGGAGAAGTTTTAAGCTAAACTTCACTCTGGCAGATGAAAACGGCCGGTGGAACGGCTCGGGATGGGCCGGACTATATCAATTCCCCTTATCCCTGGGCCAAGTTTATGTACATCCCGGAGCATATACATTCAGGGTTGTTCACGCAATGCCGGATGAATACCTGAAAGGGATAAATGACATTGGCATACTGATCGAGAAAGAAAAGCCCACTGAATGATTTACCATTAAAGAAAAGGGAAGGCAGGGCTAAAGAGACAAAAAGTCATCAAAACAGCTAAGAGCGCATCGCCGGGCAGACATCCTGTCAGGATAAAATCATTTAAAACCACAAGGAATGAACAAAAAGACAGACTTCCTGTCCGGCACAGGCTTTGTGATCTGTTTTGTGGGAACGGGCTTCCGGGGAATCCCGGTCCACAATATAAATGAAGTGTTTAACTTAAAAACAGGAGATTAAAATTATGATGCCAGTAAGAAGATCACAGAATTGGTTACCAAGTATTTTCAATGAATTTTTGGGTAACGAATGGATGGATAAAGCAAACGTAACTTCTCCTTCCATCAACGTCATTGAAAGTGAAAAAGAATTTAAGGTTGAAGTTGCCGCACCGGGCATGACCAAAGAGGATTTCAATGTCCGGGTAGATGAAGATGACAATCTGGTCATCACAATGGAAAAGAGAAATGAGAACAGGGAAGAAAAGAAAGAAGGACGTTACCTGCGTCGTGAGTTCTCATATTCCAAATTCCAGCAAACGATGATATTGCCTGATAACGTGGAAAAAGACAACATTACCGCTCAGGTTGAACATGGCGTATTGAACATCGCCATACCCAAGTTGTCGGAAGAAGAGGTAAAGAGGGCGCAACGGGTGATCGAAGTGAAATAAGCGGAGAACGGACGGTTGGGCCGGTCAATAGTGGAAAGGGGTTGCTTCAGGAGAGCTGAGGCAACCTCTTTTCTTTTACGTGGCGATCAGATTTAACGGTGTGATTAAGGGTATTAGAAGTTAATTCATTATATTAGCCGCATGTTAGATGGTTTTACGGAAAGTTTGCCATCAGAGAATCGTATCACCAGACCGTTTATTAGAAATGAACTTACTTAGAAAGACGGCGTTTTCCACAGTCACTTTGCTGGTGTCTGTTTACGCACAAGCGCAGTTCGTCGATTACGGCGCAGACCCTTCACATTACAAATGGAACATTGTACGTGCAGAGCATTACAATCTGATCTATCCTCAGGGAAACGATTCGATGGCTTATCGCTACATCTCTTTTCTGGAGGCCGCTTATCCTCATGTCGAACGTACGATCGGCAAACCGTTCAGGAAGAAATATCCCGTCATATTACATCCGGGCAATATGCTTTCAAACGGTATGGTGTCCTGGGCGCCGCGCCGTATGGAGATCATTCCTACTCCTTCGTCCGATCTGTATGCCCAGAGTTGGGACCGGCAGCTTATTACTCATGAATCCCGTCATGTCATGCAGACCGGAAAGTTGATGAGCGGGCTGTTCAGGCCGTTCTATTACCTGTTTGGCGAACAGGCCCAGGGTGTGGCCAGCCTTTTTGTTCCCAACTGGTTCTTTGAGGGCGATGCGGTTTCTACGGAGACGGCATTGTCGGGGAGCGGCCGGGGACGGTTGCCTGAGTTTAATATGATCTACCGCGCCCATCGTATAGACAATAAGTTTTATTCGTTCGATAAATGGGATTTGGGCTCCTACAAGGA
This sequence comes from Mediterranea sp. (in: CFB group bacteria), assembly GCA_031258135.1. Lineage (GTDB taxonomy): Bacteria > Bacteroidota > Bacteroidia > Bacteroidales > Bacteroidaceae > Bacteroides. Next base: position 8,497 of record JAIRNG010000091.1, on the reverse strand, counting down.
TTATACGGGGAGTTTTTATGCACTGGGATATAACCTTACGGCGTACGCGCGTCATCAATTCGGGGAGGATGTATGGGACAGGGTGACTACCCGCTATACGAAACGCATTGCTGTTCCTCCTTTCGGAAGGGCTATAAAGCATGTGACGGGAATCAGTAGCCGGCAGTTGTTTGACCGGACTTTCGCTTTCCTCGAAAGGGAATGGAGGGAGCAGGAAGATGCCTGGCGGCTGCGGGGAACGAGGCCGGCTTACCTGTCGCCTGCCGGTGGGCGGTACAATGCGTACAAGTATCCTCAGGCGTTGAATGATTCGGTAGTCCTTGCGGTCAGGTCTAACTTCAAAGACCTTACGGCATTGGTTATGATCGAGAAGGGACGGGAGAAGCGCCTCGCTTACCTGGGCGGCATCAACAGCCGTATCGTGTTGAGTAACCGCAGGGTGTACTGGACGGAGTATGTTCCCGGATTGCGTTGGGTGCACCGGAACTATTCGGCGCTTAAATATTATGACCTGGACGCCGGACGGATATTCACCGTCACGCCCGGCGGGCGTTATCAGTCGCCAACGGTTGATCCCGAGGGGAGACGGGCTGCCGTGTCGGAGTTTTCCGTGTCCGGGGAGAACCGTATTGTGCTTGTGGATGTGCAGACGGGGGAGGCGTGCGCCCGTTATAAGACGCCCGGCAATGGGTTTGCAAAGGAGTTGGCGTATACCGGCGACGGGGATGTCATTGCGACGGTTGTCGATGATGGGGGGATGCGGTTGCTCCGGCTTCATACGCGGTCGGGCGAGTGGAGCGAGCTTCTGGCGGCGACTCCGGTCAATATCGCTTCTCCGGTCTGGCAGAACGGTAAACTGTTCTTTGAGTCGGGCCTGGACGGTACGAACAATATTTATGAGTATGATCCTGCCGGGGCGGCCTGTAACCGTCTGACCGTCGCCCGTTTCGGGGCTTTTACGCCGGCCGTGTCCGCAGATGGAAGGAGATTGCTGTTTGCTGATTTCCGGACCGACGGATATCATCTGGCTTCTGTGGCGTTGGATAGCCTGAGGAGGGAGCCGGCCGACTTTGCCGATCCGCATCGTTTTGAGCTGGCGGAGACCCTTGCCGGACAGGAGCGGTTCAATCTGGATACGGCAAGGATACGTCCTGTTGAGTTCATTCCCAGGTGTTACCGCAAGGCGCTTCATTTATTCAAGATTCACAGTTGGGCGCCTTTCTACTATGACGTGACCGAGGTGGTGAATCTCCAGACCGACGATTTCAGTACGATTGTCAAGCCCGGCGCCATGCTGATCTCCCAGAACTCCCTGAACACGGCCGTGGCGCAGGCCGGTTGGTATTATAATAAGGGGATTCATCACGGGAAACTGGCGATGAGTTATACGGGTTGGTTCCCTGTCATCGACCTGGCTGTGGATTACGGCGACAAGGCGATCGATGTAGAATGGGCAGACGACCCCAAAGGCGGCCGTACGGTTCGGGGCAGACAGACAGGCCGTACGCTGCTCGAAGCGGAGGCGCGCGTGTATCTGCCGTTCAACCTGACGCGCAATCATTACGTCCGTGGCGTTCAGCCCTCGGTTACTTACTTCTTCACGAACAACCGCTATGAGCAATACGATAGCGGCAGGTTCCGTAATTTCCAGTATCTGTTGTCGGAACTGCGCTTCTACAATTACAGGAAAAGGGCCAGGCGGGACATCCTTCCGCGCTGGGGATACCAGATGCGTTTGCAGCATCTGTTTTCTCCGTTCAACTCGGAAAATTACGGCCATATATACGCAGCCCGTCTGACGGGTTACCTGCCGGGCCTTGTGCGCGGCGATGGGTTGATGACGCGGTTGACCTGTCAGTATCAGGAGCTGGACGGCCGCCGCCTGTATCTTCCCGAGCAGATCGTCAGTGCGCCCCGCGGCTATAGTTACCAGTACGCTACCCGCAGGCTGATGGGGGTACAGGCGGATTATTCCTTTAAGCTGTTCGATCCCGACTTCAGCGTCGGGCCGCTGCTGTATATACAACGTGTGCGCAGCAACATTTTCTATGACTTCTTCCGAAATGAGGCAGGCAGGAGCGCCCCGTGGACAACACGGCGCTCGTTCGGGGTCGATCTGATCCTGGACTGCAACCTGCTCCAGGCCAACTTCCCCACGTCATTGGGGGCAAGGATCGTCAAGCCGGTGGACTACGGCAAATGGAACGTAGAAACCTTGTTCACGATCTCTTTCTGAGTTATCCGTGTTTTTAGGATAAGGCGGTATTACCCTTAGGGGATAACGATAGTTCCCTGGCGGAGTAACCATAGTTCCCTGGCGGGGTAACCGTAGTTCCCTTGTACCGTAACCGTAGTTCCCTCGCCGAGGGAACTATGCTTACGGTACATGTAAGCCCACTTTCATCGGCCCTGAAAGTAGGCTTACAGTGCCCTGAAAGTAGGCTTACGGTACCCTGAAAGTAGGCTTACAGTATAAGGGAACTATTCTCTCCCTGGGAGAGTCGGCTTAACGGTTCTTTTTGTAGCTAAGAACAGCCCAGGTATTGAAGAGTGCGGCGAAGCCAAGCAAGGCCGACACCTGGGGATACAAGTCGGAGAAACCGCTGCCTTTCAGATAAACGGACCGCATAATCTCGATCATATACTTCAGCGGATTGAACAGCGTGATCGTCTGCGCCCATTCCGGCATGCTCGACAGCGGGGTAAACAATCCGCTCATCAACGCCAGGATGATCATACAGAAAAACATCACGAACATGGCTTGCTGCATGGTTGAGGAATGATTCGAGATGACCAGTCCAAGCCCGGAAACCGACAGGATGAAGACCGCCGCACACCCGTAGATCACGATCAGGCGCCCCACGGGAAGGATGCCATAGAACAGCCAGGCCAGGCCGAGACAAAGGGTCAGCACGACAAATCCGATGGCCCAGTAGGGCAGGAGCTTGGCCAGGATGAACGTGAACTTTCCCACGGGAGTAACGTTGATTTGCTCGATGGTACCCTTTTCCTTCTCATCGACCACGTTCAACGCGGGAAGGAAGCCGCAAAGCATAGTCAGTAGCGTGACTATCAGCGCCGGGACGATGAACGGTTTGTAATCCATGTTCGGATTGAACAGATTGACCACCGACGGTTCCGCCGGCAATCGACCGCCGGCCGCCGGCCCTCCTGATTGCAACTCCGTGGCATGATGGCTTATGATCGCCGAAAGATACGAGCTTCCCAAGCTCCCTCTGGCTCCGTTGACCGTGTTGGCGCTCAGCAGGATACGCCCCGTTTCTCCCCGCATCAGGTCGCGTTCAAAACCCGGGGCGATCTCCATAACGATGTCGGCCGCGCCCCGCTCGACGGACTCCATCGCCTCGTCATGCGAAGCGGAAACGCCGTTTAACCTGAAATAATCGGATGCGGCAATCCTCCGTACCAGACGCCCGGAAGACGATGAACGGTCGTTATCGACAATCGTCAGGCGTACGTTTTTCACCTCCATATTGGCCGCCCATGGCAAAAGGATCATCATGAGGACGGGAAAGATGAAGATCAGCCTCGGCAGGAACGTGTTGCGGAAAAGCTGCCTGAACTCCTTTTCTATCAGATATTTTATCACCATAGTATTATTTACTATCAGACGATTTACCATTTTCTCCCTCTCCTTTGGAGAGGGCCGGGGTGAGGCTGTGTTTTCATTCCAGCCTGTTCCTGAACATCTTCAGACTGGCGCCCGTCAGAACGGCGGCCATAACGGCCAATACGGCAATCTGCCCGCCAACCATGGTTACATCCACTCCCTGGATCATGATACGCTTCACCAGGTCGATGTACCAACGGGCGGGAATAAGGCCGGATATCCATTGCAGAACGGGCGGCATACTCTCGATAGGGAAGATCATTCCCGAAAGTAACAGGGTAGGCATCATCAGTATCAACCCCGAACCCAGCATGGCGGCCACTTGCGTCCGGGATACGGATGAGATCAGCACCCCCAGGGCCAGCGCCACGAATATAAAGAGCAGGGAAACTGCAATCAGCCAGAACAAACTCCCCGCCACCGGCACATCCAGAACAAAAACGGAGAGCAGCAGGATCGTTACCAGATTCACGAACGAAAGCGCAAAGTAAGGCGCCACCTTCGACAGGATGACAAATACCGGCCGGACGGGCGACACCAGCAGGACTTCCATAGCGCCCCTTTCCTTCTCACGGACAATGGATATGGAGGTCATCATGGCGCAGATCAGCATCATAATAAGCCCCATTACCCCGGGAACAAAGTTATACGCGCTCTTCATCTGCGGGTTGTACAGATACCTGACCGTGACATCGATCCCTCCGGACAGGGATTGCGCTTCCGGCGAACCGGCGGCTTTTTGCTCCTCCTGCATGGCCGCGCGGACGGTTTGCATGGCATAGTTCGCCCACATGGCGGCCATGTTCGGGTCGGTCGCATCGGTCACCAACTGTACGTTTGCTTCTCCCGTGTAAAGGTTATCCGCAAAGCGGTCGCTGAAAACGACGGCCAGGTCTATCCTGTTTGAACGGAACAGCTCTTCCATCTCCCCGGGCGAACGCATGGCATGATTCACCGTGAAATATTCGCCGGCAGCCAGCCGGTCGATGACACGGCGCGTCACCGCATCGTGCGACGGGTCGAGAACGGCCACCCTCACGTTCTTCACCTCCGTGCTGATGGCGAAACCGAAAAGAATGATCTCTACGACGGGCATTACCAGCAGGATCAGCATCGTCCGCCGGTCGCGCAGGATGTGGCGGAACTCCTTGATGACAAATGCGATAAACGGTTTCATGCTCAGTCGGCGTTACGTGTGGCTTTCCTTGCTAACTGCCGGAAAACTCCATCCATCGTCGGGCTATGGAAGGTTTCCTTCAGGTTATGCGGCGTGTCGAGCGCTTCGATCCTGCCGTCGACCATGATCGAAACGCGGTTGCAATATTCCGCCTCATCCATGTAGTGCGTCGTCACGAAGACCGTTATTTCCCGGTCGGCCGCCTGATAGATCATCTCCCAGAACCGGCGGCGTACGGCAGGGTCTACTCCCCCGGTCGGCTCGTCAAGGAACACAATGTCGGGCTCGTGAAAGATGGCCACGGAGAACGCCAGCTTCTGTTTCCAGCCCAACGGCAACCGGCTTACGAGCGTTTCCCGTTCGCTGCCGAACCCAAGGCGCCTGAGCAACTCATCGGTTTTCACGGCGATCTCCCGCTCTTTCATCCCATATATTCCGGCAAACAGGCGGATGTTTTCCCACACTTTCAGGTCGTCATACAGCGAGAACTTCTGGCTCATATATCCGATATGCCTTTTCACCTTTTCGGGTTGCCCGGAAATGTCGTACCCGGCAACCATACCCTTACCGGATGTAGGCCTGCTCAAACCGCAAAGCATGCGCATGGCGGTGGTCTTCCCCGCTCCGTTGGCCCCCAGGAAGCCGAATATCTCTCCCTGTTTTACTTCAAAGGAAAGATGATCCACCGCGGTGAAATCGCCGAATGTCTTTGTCAGCCGGTCTGTCCGTATAACTGCATCATTCATATTCCCTCGTATTCCTTTCCGGATTGCGCCGGTTGCATGTAGCAATCTTCAATGGTCGCCTGAACCGGCCTTATCTCTATATCCTTATATCCCTTCGCCGTCAGATACGCTTTCAGCCCGTCCGTCGTCAATCCTTCCCCAACGGTAACGTGATGGACGTCGCCGAAAGCAAAACAACTCTTTACCTGCGGATGGCTGCGTAATTCCGTAAGCAAACGGAACATCGCATCTCCCGAAACCGCCCACAATGTTCCGGTGAACTGCGCTATGATCCCGGCGGGGGTGTCCATCGTCAGAAATTCTCCTTCCCGCATCAGGGCTATCCGGTCGCAACGTGTGGCTTCGTCCATATAGGGAGTAGACACCAGAATGGCGACACCCTGTTCCTTCAACCGTTTCAGGATCGTCCAGAACTCCTTGCGCGATACCGGGTCGACCCCGGTGGTCGGCTCGTCCAGAAAAAGTACGGCAGGCCTGTGGATCAAGGCGCAGCATAGCGCCAGTTTCTGCTTCATCCCTCCCGAAAGCGCCCCCGCCCTTCTGTGCCTGAAGGGTTCGATCTGCCGGTAGATCTCTTTTATCCATTCGTAATTCTCCTTCACGGTGGTATGAAAGATCGTGGCGAAGAACGTCAGGTTCTCCTCTACGGTGAGGTCCTGATAGAGCGAGAAGCGCCCCGGCATGTATCCCACTTTCGTTCTGATATCCCTGAAGTCCTTCACGACGTCCATTCCGGCCACCTCCGCCGTTCCGCTGTCGGCCAACAACAAGGTCGTCAGGATACGGAAGAGCGTGCTTTTCCCCGCTCCGTCCGGACCGGTAATGCCAAACAGTTCGCCTTCGGATACGGAGAAGCTCACTCCGCGCAACGCTTCGACCCTGCCGTAGCTTTTCTTTATGGCCTCTGTCCGGACAGCCTGTTTCATCGATGCAGTTTTACGCCGCCATACATGCCTGTCTTCAGATAGCCGTCGTTCTTCACGGCTATCTTCATGGCATATACCAGGTTGGCCCGTTCGTCTTTGGTCAGGATGGTTTTAGGGGTAAACTCAGACCTGTCCGATATCCAGGTGATCACGCCCGGATATTCCGTACGCTTGTCCGCTCCGTAGTCGGCAATGACCGTCACCCTGTCGCCCGCTTTCACCCCGGACAACTGTCCGGAGGTAATATAGGCGCGCAGGAACAGGTTTTCGGTATCGGCCATCTTGAACAGGGGTTTACCCGTGCTTGCCAGTTCGCCCGCTTCCATGTATTTGGCCAGGACGGTCCCGGTAATGGGAGCCGTGATGTAACACTTCGTCAACAGGTCGAGCAGTAGGGCTACCTGAATGTCCAATGCCGAGCTTTGCTCCGTCAGGCTGCGGGCGCTGATGCCCAGGGAAGACAGTTGTGCGTTCAACTGTTTGTTGTACAGGGCGATCTGTGCGTCGATGTCATCCCGTTGTTTTTCGTTGGCCGCCCCTGCCTTCAACAGGTTTTCTATCCTGTGTTTTTCCCGTTCGGCGGTAGCGATCTGCTGCTTTATGGCCGCCACTTGCTTATCGGATTCGGGAAGTTGGCTCTTCACGGACCTCATGCTCGCCTCCTGCTGACGTTTCATTAACGAAAGTTGCACGGTATCGATGACTCCGACTTGTGTGCCGGCCTGCAACACGCTGCCTTCTTCTACGTCGAAACGGAGCAGCTTGCCCGAAGCCTCTGCGGAAACGGTTACTTCGGTAGCCTCGAATGTTCCGGTCGCGTCGTAACCGTTATTGTTCGAACCACAGGCCGAAAGCAATAACATGCCCAGCCCTGTCGCTAAATGGATTTTTCTCATATCGTTAGTTATTCGTTGTATGTTTCCACCGGTAGATATTCATCAGCAACTGCACTTCATGTATGGCTTTGGTCTGACGCGCCAGGCTTTCCGCGGTTATCTCACGCAGCATGTCCGTCACCGTCAGCGTACCGGCTGCAACCCTGGCTTCCGCCGCTTTCCGGATATTGGCGCGTAAGGCGATGATTTCATCGTCTTCACGCATCAATGCCCTGACCGATTGTATGGCGCTGTTTTCCTGCGTCGCCTGCAAACGGATGTTGAACAGAAAGGCTTCACGGTTACTTTCCAGCTTCCGGCGGTTGTTGCCGATCATGCGTTTATCATTGCGCAGGGTGTACAGTCCGCCGAAAGTCCAGGTCAGCCGTACGCCGGCTATATAGAAAGGAGTAAACTCATTCTTCAGCATGTTCAGCCCCGGATTGCCATAAGCTCCCTGGACAAATACGCCTAAGCGGGGGAGATTACGTACGTGCAGCGTCGTTTCGGTGACATCCAGGCTTTCACGCTGCGCATCGAACAGCGACAGCTCCGGACGATTGATTCCGTTTGCCGGTGTCGTCTCTGTGAATACCGGTTTGCGGAGCTCCGCATCCCGGCCGATCTCTTCTCCGGTCAACAACGAAAGCATCTGTATGTATGTGCCGCGTAAAGCCGCCAGCTCCGTTTCCGATTGCCGGGCTTTCAACTGCTCCACTCTTACGGCATCCAGATCCGGTTGATTAGCTATTCCGTTGGCCATGTATGCGGATACCTGCCGGTAACTTCGCTGAAGGTCTTCCTGCAACAATGTGTTCTGTTTGAGCTTTTCGTCCAACACAAGTATGCCGAAAAAGAGTTGGTTGACCCGGTCATTCAGGGCGTACAGTTCAACGTCCAGTTGACTGCGCTCTACTCCGGCGGCGGCCCGTATCTGTTTGCGTTGCCGGCGTGTTTCGCCGCCATCCCAGACCTTCTGGTTGAGTTCGAGCATCACCTGAACCTGATCTTTGGGCAGGCCTTTGATGGGGAGTTGGATGGGAAGTTCGGTGACATCGCTCTGGTGAGTGGCCTTACCTGTCAGTGAGAACTGAGGCAGATATCCCTTGGAAATGTTCTCAAGATTATAGGCCTTCGACTTC
>JAIRNG010000017.1 GCA_031258135.1 Mediterranea sp. (in: CFB group bacteria) | reverse complement strand
AGCTTTTTCCCGAAGGAGTTTCCTCCAAAAATTTTTTTTGGAACTTTTTCCTTAGGCTTTTTAACGAACGGCTTGCGCCGGAGGCCGGCTCATTCTTTTTTTACCCTGTCGTTTTTTTTTCGGGAAAAAGTCCGCAAAGCAAAAAAAAGAATTGTATCTTCGTCATGTAAATAACAAGATGTTTAACCTTTAAAAATTAGAATGTTATGGTACGGACACTTATTCGCCCATTTAAATTTGAATCGCTGATTAACGCAGATTTCCGCAGATTATAATTATAAAATTAAAAAATCTGCGGAAATCTGCGTTAATCAGCGATTCAAATCGTAAATCGTCTGATCGTAATAGCCGCAGGCGTCAGGTCTCCTTAAATTAATCCATGGAAATTATCCCCTTTAAGATTAATTTATAACTTTGTTGATCGTAAACAAAGATATAATGACTTGTACTCATATACAATTTAGCCGTTTCGTCGAAACCTATTCGAATGATCTGTTCTGTTATGCACACTACCTCGTCCGGTCTAAGGAAGAAGCAGAAGAGATTGTGAGTGATGTTTTTTTTGAAGTCTGGCGAAACAGAGATAAAATAGAGGAAATACAGAATCCGAAAGCATGGCTGTTAACCATCACTCACAATAAAGCCATATCTTTCTTACGCAAGAAAAAACAGTTGAATGTCTCCGCATCATGGGACGAAATAGCATTACACGCCATACCACACGACCTGCAGACTCCGGATGAACAACTGATCAGTCAGGAAGAAATAAGCCGGATCAACAAAATCATCAGGAAACTTCCACCCCGCTGCAAACACGTGTTCTTTCTGGCGAAAATAGAAAGATTACCCTATAAAGATATTGCAGACATGTTAAATATTTCCGTCAAGACGATCAATATCCACGTCGCTAAGGCGCTGGAACTGATCTCAAAGGCCCTGAAGAAATAAAAAATAAACAGGGAGAAAAAAAATATTATTAGTGAATAGGAGATTTGATTACGGAATTACGTCTTATATTAAGTGAGAAAACAAGAAGAAAATAATAAATATGAAGAGCTGGCATCTTTTTTGGATAGCTCTTCTTCCGGTTCCGGACAGATCTCTTCTATGGAAGAAGAGCGCCGGAAACTGATTTTCCTATGGAAGGAATGTCACCCTGAAAAGACAGGATCGGAAGGCATATTGGACAAGACTCTTCAGAAGATAAGAGACGCTCAGCCCAACGTTTCACACTCACGGCCGGCATTGACCCCCGCACGGATTTTGAACATCGCCGTATCAATAGCCCTGCTGATCGGCTCCGCCTGCTTTTTCTCCCGGATGCAGGAAGAGGTAGAAGAAGACGAAGCATTGAAGATGAAACAATACGTTCTGAATAATGCCGCTGCGGATGATGTGAAAGAAGTGACACTGGTTGTTTCGGACAAGAAGAAAATAGAAATAGCCAATAACTCCCTGATAGCTTATACACCGGCAGGACAGGTACGCCTCAATCCCACCGTACCGGATGGAACGGCAGCAACGGAAGAAACGGAAGACGAAAAGGAAGAATACAACCAAATCATCGTCCCCAAAGGGCGGCGCTCCATGATTGTGTTTGCCGACAATAGCAAGATATGGATAAATTCCGGCAGTAAAGTGATTTACCCCCGTTCTTTTAAAGGAAGGAAAAGGCAAATCTTTATCGAAGGAGAAGTTTATCTGAAAGTCGCTCCCGATGAAACAATGCCTTTTGTCGTAAATACGTCCGCCTTTGAAGTAGAAGTACTTGGAACTTCGTTTAACATATCCGCATACAAAGATAGCGCCCAAGCCGCCGTTGTGTTAGTAGAAGGCGCAGTGGACGTAAAGGATCATCTGCAACGGCGCATAAAGATGCTGCCGAATGAACGGGTAGAACTGAATGAAGCGGGTATTTCAAAAAAAGAAAGCGTAAACGCGCTTGAATACATCCACTGGGTGGATGGCGTATGGATATTGAAGGGAAGACCATTAAAGGAGATACTCCGGTATCTGACTGAATATTACGGACAACCGCTTCATTGCGATCCTTCCATAGAAAACGAACTCTTTTATGGAAAACTGTTCCTTAATGAGGATTTGAACATGGTACTTGAGTCTATCAGGCAAACATTACCCGCAACACTCGCCATGAAAGAGAATCTCTTTTACACGGACAGTATTCCGTAAAGCATTATATTAACCCTAAAAAGTAAAGATATGAAGAAACAGAAAAAACAGTAAAAATCCAGCCGGAAAAACAGTCGGACAATACTGCCATATTGCCCGACCGAAAGTGATTTTAATTAGATCTATCAACGAATAAATCTGTACGAAAGTATGAAAAAAGAGAAAACTGCTTGTCAGAGAAAGGGATATTTTATATATCTTTATCTATTCATTAGTGTTTTTTTATTAATAGGAGCGCACTGTTCCTCCTTGCATGCCGCGGATCGCGGATCAATGAATGAACAGAAAGTAATAACCACACAGACAGTGAAAGATGTGTTCGGTTATATCGAACAAAACAGTAACTTTGTTATTCTACATTCCAAAGGACTTTTATCCGAACTGGAGAAAAAGGTTTCCATCAACATGAGCGGAAAGAAAGTGGAGGACATTCTGAAAGAACTTTCCTCGGCCGCCGGTCTGGAATACAGGATCAATGACCGTCAGATAACGGTGGTAAAAAAAATTCCCGCACCTCAGCCGGAACATGCCGATGAGAATATAAAAGTGACCGGACAAATATTCGACGAGAACGGCGAAAGCATTCCGGGCGCCAACGTTACGGTAAAAGGCAATCCGGCCCTGGGTACAGTGACTGACCTGGACGGTAATTTCACGATAGACGTTCCTCAGGGTTCGGTGCTGGTGGTATCTTTCATTGGTTACACCCCATACGAATACACCGTAAAGAATGTCGGTAAGATAGTGGTAAACCTTACTCCCGACTCCAAGGCGTTGGATGAAGTCGTAGTGGTGGGTTACGGCACGCAACGGAAAAGCTCGATCACCGGTTCCGTGGCCTCACTAAGCGCTTCAAAGCTGAAAGACATCACCACCCCCAGCGTGGCGGACATGCTCCAGGGCAAGGTAGCCGGTGTGGTGGTAACACCCGTTTCCGGTCAGCCGGGCGCCGGAGTAAGCGTCCGTGTGCGGGGTACGGGATCCATCCGCGGCAATCAGGACCCACTCTGGGTTATCGACGGTGTGGTGGGCAATGCCGTCGCAGACCTCAACCCGAATGATATCGAAACGATCTCCATCCTTAAAGACGGCTCGGCTACCGCACTTTACGGGTCACGCGGAGCAAACGGCGTTATTCAGGTGACAACAAAACGCGGAGCCGCAGGTATGTCACAGATAGACGCCTCCGTAAAGTTCGGCATATCGCAGTTGCAAAGAGGTAATCTCCGCATGATGAACGGCGCCGAATACTACGACTATCTGGAAACCGCATACAGAAATGCAGGTATCCTGGAGCAACAGCACTGGTTTCAGCCTTACCTGAGAAACCAGAACTTCGACTGGTGGGAGGCTGCCACACAGAACGCTCTGGCCCAGAATTACAACATCGGTTATAAATATGGCAACGACAGAATCAAGTCCTATATCTCCGCCGACTATTATAACGAGAACGGTACGATCAAGGGATTTGAATACGACCGCTTTACGCTGAGGGTCAACACGGACTATGCAGTCAACAAACGACTGACCCTGAAAGCGAAGTTGTCGACCAGCTATCGTGAAACCTTCAATCAGGAACATTCGCTGAGCTACACCGGCTATACGCCGTGGGATACGCCGTGGGACTCCCAGGGAAACCTGAAAAACGGTAGCCAGGGGTTGCCTTCAAGTGATGTGGCCGCCACTGCCGACCCGCGTGACTACTGGTACTCCGACGGCGGGTCAAACTACCTGTACGACCGTCACCTGAACTGGATCAGGAACCGCCGTAACGCGATGGACCTCGGCCTCGGCTTTGACTATAAGATTTTTGACTTCCTGACCTTTGAATCAAACAACAAAGCCGGTTTCAGCAATAACTACTACGATGAATATACCGACCCGAAAAGCCGGGGAGGCGCGGCCAAAGAAGGCTATTTCATCAATACCGATACCAATGACCGCACCATCTACACCAGCCAGATGTTCCGCTTTCTGAAGACATTTGCCGATAAGCACGAAGTGAACGCCTTCCTGGGTTACGACTACGATGAATACCTTTATTGGAGAAACAGCGGAACGGCCAACAAAATCTATCAGGGCGCCGAAGTCCTGAGTGCAGGCGCCGACGATCCGGAAGTTTCCGGCAGCAAGACGGAAGAAAAGAACGCGGCCTGGTTCTTTAACGGCAACTACGCATACGACGACAAATACCTCTTCCAGGTATCGTACCGTGTCGACGGTTCGTCCCGTTTCGGCGCCAACAAGCGTTGGGCTTCCTTCTGGTCTGTCGGAGCCGGTTGGAACATGCACGAAGAGGAATTCATCAGGAAGTTAGGGTTCGTCAACCAGCTGAAACCCCGCATCTCCTATGGCATCACCGGTAACCTGCCGAAGGATGCTTACGAGTGGACGACCAAGTATGACTTCACCCAGGAATACGGTAACCAGATCGCTTTCTATTCCAACTATTCGGGAAATCCCGACTTGTCATGGGAACAGACCGGCTCGCTGGACTTCGGGCTTGACGTCCGTGTGTTCGACAGGCTGAGTATCGTATTCGACGCCTACGTCAAGAAGGTCAATAACCTGATCTATCTCAGGCATTTGCCGGCGGTGACCGGCTTCAACCGCCAGACGGCCAACAACGGTAAGCTGGAAAACAAAGGATTAGAGATCACCGTTACGCCCGAAATCATCAAGACGAAGGATCTTTATTGGGACATCAGCTTCAACCTCGGTTACAACCGGAACAAGATCACCTATCTTCCGGACGGAGACAACCTGGTGTCACAGGCCGTGGCTGTGGGGTATCCTTACCTCAACTGGTACATGCGCGAATGGGCGGGAGTAGATGCCATGACCGGACGACCGCTGTGGTTCAAGGTAGATAAGGACACCGGGGAAAAGACCGTTACCGGCGATTACAATGAAGCGACGCGCGTATTGCTGAACGCATCGCCGACACCGAAGTTCAACGGCGGCGTCAACACGAACCTGACATGGAAAGGCCTGTCACTGAATGTCAACTTTACGTTCAGCTCAGGAGCCATGATTTACAACGGCAAGCGTTCCGGCGCACTCGACCGTGACGCCGAACGCCCGTCACAACCGTCCATGAGATTAGCCGACGGATGGAGCAGATGGGAAAAGCCGGGCGACATCGCCACGCATCCCCAACTGATGGCCGGCGGCAATAATAGCTCATCGAGCGAATCGACCCGTTACTTAGAAAGAGGTGACTACTTCAAGTTGAAATCCATGTCACTCTCCTACAGCTTCCCTAAGAAGTGGCTGAAGCCGTTGACACTGAAAGAGGCGCGTCTCAGCCTGGGCGGCGAGAACCTGTTTACGATAACCAAGTTCTCAGGCGATGACCCTGAAATCCTGTTATCATCCAGATTCAACGGTACGACAAGTCCAAGCACCGGACAACTCTATCCGAGCGTAAGGCGTTTCACCGTGGGATTGAATCTTAATTTCTAACTATACCCCTAAAACGACATGAAGATGAACATAAAATATGTAATAGGCGCTGCGTGCCTGCTATCTGCAATGACGGGATGCAGCCTGGACGTAAAGATGTATGACGGAGTGATGGCGGAAGACCTCGACCCCCGTAACCTCGAGGAGTTGTCGCAAGGAAGCTATCGCCTGCTGAAAAACGATAACGGACTTATCGACTATGGATACCCCTTCTGGAACTTCGGGGCGGATGACCTGTCATGGGGCGGAACCTCAACGGGAGGCTCGTTCAAGATATATGACTACAGCAGGAACATTGCAACTACCGTCACCGAATATGCCTGGGAGCTCGGCTACCGGACCATAGGCAACTGCAACATGGTGATTGAAATGGCGGAAAGCCTCGGCGACGCACTCACCGACGAACAGGTCGTAACCATGGGCGAGAACTATTACCTGCGTGCACTGTGTTATTTCTTGCTGGTCAATGAGTTTGGCCAACCGTACTCCAACAACCCGACCCAAAATCCGGGAGTGCCGTTGAAGCTGACAAGCGATCCCGACGATCTGCCTGAAAGCCGTGCAACCGTTGCGGAAGTCTACGGGCAGGTAGTGAAAGACCTGAAAGAGGCGATCACCCACATGACCCTTCCCGCGGGAATGACTCCCAAAGCCAACATCTATGCCACCAAAGAAGCTGCACAGGCATTGCTGGCGAGAGTTTACCTCTATATGGAACAGTGGGACGAGGCGTATGCCATGGCAGACGCCGTCATCCGGTCGGGACGGTTCCAGTTGGAACGGGGCGACCGTTACGCCATCTACTCGCAGCACATTCCCGAAGAGAACAAGGAGACGATTTTTGCCGTGCGCCGCACAAAACTCAAGGACGACGCCACCTACAGCCGTCCGGGAGGAATGTACATCCGCATCGACAACAACGGATGGGAAGAGATCTACCCCTCATCGAAGTATCTGGAACTGATGGAACTCTATCTCGACGATAACGGAATGGTAAAAGACCTGCGCAGCAAGTTCATTACCAAGAGATACGTGGAAGACGGGCAGACGGACTACACCGTAAACGGATACCCCGACAGAGTGTATGAAAACTGGACGTTCGCCTATGCCCGCAAGCAGCCGGGAGATAACGCCCACTACGAGTACAAGCAGCTCACCGTGGAAAAGCAGAACGACGGAACCTACCTCATGACAACAAAGAGTGAAGCCGACCAGTTCCAAAGCAACGTCATTCAGTCCGAGCCGTATAACCTGGGAACCCGCTATTATGTAATGGAAACAAACGGCGCCAAACATATCGGGCGTATCGAGCCCAAAGTCTTTGACGCCGCCACCAAACGAGGCAAAGACGCCCGTTTCTTAGTCTATGCCATCAACAAATGCTCCTACCAGGAACAATACCTGCATCTGTGGTCGCCCGTCATTTCGCGTCTGGCGGAGATGTACCTGATACGCGCCGAAGTGAACGCAGAAAAGGGAAACGTCGAGTCGGCGCTGAACGACGTGAATGAAATCCGCCGGAGGGCCGACATTCCCGAATGGACGATAGCCAACATGGCATCGGCGGAAGACGGTCAGCCCAAGGAGATCCGCAAGATCATCGAGGAAGAACGCATGCTGGAATTTGCATGGGAAGGACAACGCCGGTTCGACGTGTACCGCCGGCGCCAGACCATGGACAGGAGATACCCGGGCGGGCATACCCTGCAGGCCGGAGACAAATACCTCCTGATCCCGTACAACTCGCCTTCCGTATGCGAATTTATTCCACAGGCGCAGTACGATGCATATCCCTATACATTGGAACAAAACCCCTAATACAAACAGTGTAGAGACGCAACATCTTGCGTCTCCACACCCAATACATAATATAATATGAGAAGACTATCTTATACATTTACATTGTTGTTTCTCCTGTCCGTCATTGCGTCCGGATGCGCTGAAACAGAGCAACCGTACGTTGGCTATATCATCATCGAACGCGCCGTTGTAGACGCCTCGGCAGGTTCAACGGCAACCATTACCGCAGAAACAGACCTCTCATTGCCTATCCTTGCGGAAATAGACGAAGAAGGCGCAGCATGGTGCACCCTGTCCGTCAAAGGCAAAGAGATCACCGTAACCACCACGCAGGCCAACACGGAAACGGCCTACAGAACGGCAACCGTCAACGCAAAATGCGGATACCGCATGGCCACGTTCACCGTGCTGCAGAAGTACGAAGGCCAGGAATACCTGGAATACGACTGGACAAGATGGACAGCCACAGGCTCCGACGTACAGGCCGGCGACGGCGGCGGATACCCCAGCCTATTTACGGAAAGCCAGACAACGTTCTGGCACAGCCAGTACTCGACGCCTACTCCCTGCCCCCACTGGCTGCTTATCGACATGAAGGAAGAACTGACCTGCCACCTGTTCAGAATAGCCAGAAGATTCTATGCGGGCAACGGCAACTACTACCCCAGCGTCAAAGTGATGGAAGTACACGCCAGCGTCGACAACGAAAACTTCACCCGTGTCGGAGGCTTCACCTTCGCCCTGCCATGGATTGCGCCCGATGGAACAACGGTCAACGGAAACAGCCCCAAAGTGCCGCCCTATGAAGACATCATCCTGTCCGAACCGGTAACGGCAAGATACGTAAAGCTGGTCATTACGGAAACCAACAACACCAGCGGCACCGCCCAGGTGGCCTACTTCAAGGCATACGAGAAGATATAACGGTATGAGGCTGTCTCAAAAGGGCAGTCTCTTATTTCATAGATTAAGCAGCCAAAGGAGAGGAGCTTTGTAAATACGTTTGGTTTTGTTCTTTTTTCCGGATAAAAACTGTCATGATAACAA
>JAIRNG010000010.1 GCA_031258135.1 Mediterranea sp. (in: CFB group bacteria) | reverse complement strand
GTCGAGCTTGTCCCTGTCAGGGTCTGCTACCGTAATATCCTTAGCGGGGATCATTGTTCCTTTTGCCAGTCCGTGGGCGATAGCTCCCCCCATGTTTCCGGCTCCGATGACAGTTGCTTTCATATGTTTAATTTGTTATTCTTTTTCGTAACAGGTTATAGTCAATTGGCGTTGCTTCCTGACAGCCCCTGGAGGCCTTCTGTTGAGGGGTACCCGCAGTGTCGGAGTGTGAGTGCCGCAGTGTCGGACTTTGGGTGCCGCAGTGTCGGACTGCGGGTGCCTTAGTGTCGGACTTTGGGTAGCGCTCTTTCGGAAGGATCATAGCTTGTCAGGGATTTTAACCTCATGGGAGATGGAATGATCAAACCGTTCGAGGAATATATCGGCTTCGTCCATGCTCAGACAAAGCGGAGGGAGCAGACGGATCATATTCGTACCGGTCACTCCGGTGAAAACCTTCTGTTCAAAGAGCAGTTTGTTGCGGAGTTCCTTTACCGGCCCGTCAAACTCCAGACCGATCATGAGTCCGCGTCCGCGAACGTCCTTAATCTGTGGGAATTTCCTGAGTTCTTCCATCAGATAAGCGCCTACCCTGGCGGCATTGTCTGTCAGTCGCTCTTTTTCCATGACTTCGAGTACGGCCAGAGCCGCGGCGCAAGCCAGATGGTTGCCTCCGAAAGTAGTGCCCAACATTCCGTAAACCGGGGTGAACATCGGACTGATCAGAACAGCGGCCAGCGGGAAACCGTTACCGATACCCTTGGCTACCGTGATGATATCCGGTTTGATGCCGGCATATTGGTGTGCAAAGAACTTCCCGCTCCGTCCGTATCCGCTTTGTATCTCGTCGAGGATCAGGATTGTACCCGTCCCGGTGCATGCCTCACGTACTTCCCGCATGAAGTCGTCTTCCGGTATCCGGATGCCTCCCACACCCTGTATACCTTCAATAATTACTGCACAAACATCACCTTTAGCCAATTCGGCTTTCACTGCGGCGGTATCGTTGAGCGGCAGATAAGTCACATGGCGGTTATTGTTGACCGGGGCGATGATCTTCGGATTATCCGTAGCCTCGACAGCCAGCGACGTCCGCCCGTGGAAGGCCTTGCCGAATGAGATGATCCGGGTGCGTCCGTTATGGAACGATGCCAGCTTCAACGCATTTTCGTTCGCTTCGGCTCCGGAGTTAATGAGGAACAGCGAATAATCATCGTAGCCACTGACAGGCCCCAGACGCCGGGCAACCTCTTCCTGTAAACGGTTGATGACCGAGTTGGAGTAGAAACCGAGCTTACTTACCTGGTCGCTGATCATTTCCACATACTTCGGATGCGAGTGCCCAATCGAGATAACGGCATGCCCGCCATAAAGATCAAGGTATTCCGTTCCGTTCTCATCCCGGACACGGCAGCCTTTTCCTTCGACAATGTGGATGCCGAACAAGGGATATACATCAAATAGATTCATCAGAATGCACTTGGTTTTAACATTAATCCTACGGTTTCTTCCAGATTGAACATCAGGTTCATGTTGTGGACTGCCTGCCCCGAGGCGCCTTTCAGCAAGTTGTCTATGCAGGAGACGATGAGTAGCTTATCGCCATGTTTTTCCAGATGGATCAGGCATTTATTGGTATTTACCGCCTGTTTCAGGTCGATATTCTTCTCTACGATATGTACGAATGAGTCGCGGTCGTAGTATTCCTCATAGATACGCACAATCTCCTCCAGGTTTACTTTGCTCCTCACAACGAGTGTGGCAAAGATGCCGCGGGCGAAATCTCCCCGGTAAGGGATGAAATCAATGCTGGAGTGAAAACTGTGTTGCAACTGTTTGAGCGATTGTACAATCTCCGGTACGTGTTGATGGTCGAATGCCTTGTAAATACTTATGTTATCGTTGCGCCAACTGAAGTGCGTCGCCGGGCCGGGCTTCACTCCCGCTCCCGTGCTTCCGGTGATGGCATTGACCATAATATCATCATTCAGCATCAGATGTTTAGCCAACGGCAACAACCCCAATTGGATACAAGTCGCAAAGCATCCCGGATTGGCCACATACCTGGCTTTACAGATGGCGCGCCGGTTAAGTTCGGGCAATCCGTAAAGAAATTCGTGGTCATTGCTTGCTATACGATAGTCCATAGAGAGGTCGATAATCTTCAGATTCTCCGGGATGTTGTGGCTCTCCATAAACTTACGGGTATCTCCGTGAGCGGTACAGAAGAATAACAGATCGATTTCATCCAATGGCAGGGTATCGGTGAAGGTCAAGTCACATTCTCCGTATAAGCCTCCGTGCACATCGGTTATCTTATTGCCCGCGTTGCTGGAACTGTTGATAAATACAATTTCTGCTTCAGGATGGTTGACCAACAGTCGGATCAACTCACCGGCCGTATAACCGGCTCCACTTATAATTCCAATCTTTATCACAACTTACCGTTTTTCTTTTGATTAGCATAATACACACGCAGCGGAGTAGACAGGATTTTGGTAAAACCTTTGGCATCCTCTGAAGTCCATCCTTTCTGAACTTCGCCGTATTCACCCAGTTCGTTCTTAACGAGGTCGTACGAAGATTCGACCCCGACAAGCGTATAGCTGTACGGACGGAGGAGGATACTCACCGTACCGTTCACATTGCGTTGCGAGCTTTGCAGCATCGCTTCAATATCTCTCATTACCGGTTCCAGGTATTGCGCTTCGTGTAAGAACATGCCATACCATGTGCCCACCTGATCTTTCCAGTATAACTGCCATTTGCTCAGCGTATGCTTTTCAAGCATCTTGTGCGCATGGATGATCAGCAACGGGCCTGCCGCTTCAAAGCCAACGCGTCCTTTCAATCCGATAATGGTGTCACCGATATGCATATCACGTCCGATGCCGTATTGGCTACCGATTTCTTCCACCTTATTGATCGCTTTTATTTTATCGCTGAATACTTCACCGTTCACTGCGTGCAATTCACCTTCCCGGAATCCGAGCGTCAGAACTTCTGTTCCGTTTGCGGTGACCGGGCTTGGGTATGCTTCTTCAGGAAGTGTCTGATCGCTTTGCAATGTTTCTTTCCCACCGATCGATGTCCCCCACAATCCTTTGTTGATTGAGTATTCCATCTTAGTGAAGTCTGCTGCATAGCCGTGGTCACGGAGATAGTTGATCTCATATTCGCGCGTAAGAATCATGTCGCGTGTGGGAGTGATGATCTCGATGCCGGGCGCCAATACTTCAAAAGTAAGGTCGAAACGTACCTGGTCGTTTCCTGCTCCCGTGCTACCATGCGCAATGGCGTCGGCTCCAATTTCTTTGGCGTAATTGGCTATGGCGATAGCCTGAAAGATACGTTCCGAACTTACTGATATCGGATAGGTTCCGTTACGCAGTACATTTCCGAAAATCATGTACTTGATACTCTTTTCGTAATAATCTTCCGTCACGTCCAATGCCGCATGCTTCACAGCGCCCAGTTTGTATGCCCTTTCTTCGATTGATTTCAATTCCTCCCTGCTGAATCCTCCGGTATTGGCAATGGCGGTGTACACATCATAGCCCTTATCCTTGGATAGATACATGGCGCAGAACGAAGTGTCCAATCCGCCGCTAAACGCTAAAACTACTTTCTTTTTCATAATACATTATCAATTATAGATTGCTCTTAAAACTTAGAACTTCTCATTCCTTGCTCTCATTGGATGCTTCTTCCTCTCCTCTCTTTTTGCTGGCGCCGGCCATCGGTTGGGAAGGGGTCTGGGGTGAGGCCTTCGGGTCATACAACATTGCCGTGCAAATGCAGTATTTGCGCTCGGTGCGTTGCAGCACGTCGTGATTGACGCATCCTTCGCATCCTTTCCAGAACGCTTCATCATCTGTCAGTTCAGAGAAAGGAACAGGAACATATCCCAATTCGGTATTGATCTTCATTACCGCGCCGCCACTGGTTAAACCAAACAGCTTGGCATTGGGCCAACGCAAACGGGATAACATGAACGCAGCCTTTTTGATACGTTTGGCAAGCCCTTGCCCACGGTATTTCTCGACAACAATAAGTCCGGAATTGGCAACGTATTGCTTGTTCCCCCAACTTTCAATATAGCAGAAACCGGCAAAATCATCACCGTCAAGTGCAATGATCGCTTTACCTTCCCTCATCTTTTGTGTCAGATATTCGTGTGTGCGTTTAGCAATACCTGTACCTCTGACTTTAGCAGCAGCGGTAATTGTGTCCAATATGGTGTCAACGTAAATCTCATGTGAGGCATCGGCTACCATAACATCTATCTGATTATCCATTTAAGTCTTTAAAGTTCTAAGTTCTGAGTTTTAAATATCATCTTGTTATCCGCAGGGTAAATTTGCTGTTCACAGCTCAATGTGGCATGATAAAAGATAAAAAGTTTCGGATAACTTTCCGGTCCGCGTCTTCACGCAAAACCAGTATGATCGTATCGTCTCCGGCTATTGTTCCAATGATGTCCCTGGAATCACAGTTGTCAATGTCGTAAGCAATACTACTGGCATATCCGGGACGGGTTTTAATGACGGCGATATTTCCTGAGAATTGCAACGATTTGAATCCGTTGTTCATTATCAGATCGCCGGCGTTCCGGTCGATATTCCGTTTATACATAATGTCATTGGGCAATACATATACGTATTTTCCACTCATACCGGCGGCTTTGGCAACTTTCAGTTGTTTCAAGTCGCGCGACAATGTAGCTTGAGTCAGTTTAAATCCTTCCCGCATGAGTTCTTTTAACAAATCCTCCTGGCAACTGATCTCTTTATTTGAAATAATCAGTTTAATGGTGTCTAATCTGCCGGCTTTCTTCTTCATGTTGTATAATTATTCCAACCACCCTGCAAAAGTATGCATTTATTCCACTCAATAATGTATAAACCGAACATTTTTTGTGTTTATAGTGAATTATATCAATGCCATTATTTATAAATCGTAACTCAATCGTGAGTATTTTATGCAGTCGCCCCGCATTTTGATAAGGTATGCCGGTACATTCGGAGTTTTTATATAATTTTGTACACTCATAAATAAACGGAGATGTTATGGAACACCAACTTTCGATTTACAACACGTTAAGCAGGGAAAAAGAGTTATTCGTACCCCTACATGCGCCGCATGTCGGAATGTATGTTTGCGGGCCTACCGTATATGGCGATGCACATTTGGGACATGCACGCCCGGCCATCACTTTCGATATTCTTTTCCGCTACCTGACCCATTTAGGGTATAAGGTACGTTACGTACGGAACATTACCGATGTCGGTCACCTGGAACACGATGCCGACGAAGGTGAAGATAAGATTGCCAGGAAAGCGCGTCTCGAAGAGCTGGAGCCCATGGAGGTTGTTCAATACTATCTGAACCGCTACCGCCATGCGATGGAAGCCTTGAACGTATGGCCTCCAAGCATTGAACCTCATGCTTCGGGACATATCATAGAACAGATCCATCTGGTAAAAGAGATTCTGGATCAGGGTTACGCATACGAAAGCGAAGGTTCGGTTTATTTCGATGTACCGAAGTACAACAAAGTGTATCGCTACGGAAAACTATCCGGCCGCCATATAGACGACTTGCTTAGTACGACCCGTGAGCTGGACGGACAGACGGAAAAACGTAATCCCGCTGATTTTGCACTATGGAAGAAGGCTCAGCCTGAACACATCATGCGCTGGTCTTCGCCATGGGGAAATGGTTTTCCCGGCTGGCACTGCGAATGTACGGCGATGGGACGTAAGTATCTGGGAAAGCACTTTGACATTCACGGCGGAGGTATGGACCTGATATTCCCGCATCACGAATGTGAGATTGCGCAATCCGTAGCTTCACAGGGCGATGACATGGTGCACTACTGGATGCATAACAATATGATCACCGTAAACGGGACAAAGATGGGTAAATCACTCGGCAACTTCATCACACTGGATGAGTTCTTCACCGGCTCGCACAAACTGCTTACGCAGGCCTATACGGCAATGACCATTCGCTTCTTTATTCTGCAAGCGCACTATCGCAGTACGGTAGACTTCAGTAACGAAGCGTTGCAGGCATCGGAGAAAGGGTTGCAACGCCTTTCGGACGCAGTAACCGGCCTGGAGAAGATAATGCCTTCTGCCACTTCCGACATCGACGTAAAGAGCTTAAGGGCAAAATGCTATGAGGCGCTTAATGACGATATGAATACGCCCATCGTGATCTCCCATTTGTTCGATGGCGCAAAGATGATCAACAACATCATCGCAGGCAACAATACGATCGCTGCCGATGACTTGAAAGAACTAAAAGAGACGTTCCACATCTTCATGTTCGACATTCTCGGACTGAAAGAAGAAAAGGGTTCGTCCGACAGTCGCGAAGCGGCATTTAGCAAAGTTGTAGACCTGTTACTTCAGGAACGGGTAAGAGCCAAAGCCAACAAAGATTGGGCAACCTCGGACAATATTCGCAATGAATTAACCGCTCTTGGCTTCGAAATCAAAGATACCAGAGACGGCTTTGAATGGAAATGGCGAGGCGCCACCCCCTGATTTTCACGCGGTAAAGAATATAAGGAAAGATGAGATAAATGAAAGATGAGATGACACCCAGGGAATTTTTCAAAAACGATCGCTTCGCTACCGGAGCAGGCATCGAACTGACAGAGATAAAGAAAGGATATGGAAAAGCCCGACTGACTGTTGGAACTCAACATTTGAACGCAGGTAATACCACGCAAGGCGGAGCCATATTCACATTGGCCGACCTTGCCCTTGCCGCAGCGGCCAATTCGCATGGAACGCTCGCCCTGTCTCTGACATCGAACATTACGTTCCTGCGCAGTAGCGTGCCCGGAGATACGCTCACGGCCGAAGCCCGGGAAAGACACATCGGCCGAAGAACCGGACATTATCAGGTCGATGTTACCAACCAGCACGGCGAACTGGTCGCCACATTCGAAGCCAACGTTTACAGGAAAGAGAACGAATTGCCGTTCAGGATCGAATAACTCCGGAAACTTTTATAAGGGGATACTCTCCCCACTACCTTGTAGCGGCAGATGATTTATATACTGCTGACATTTTGCAATACCAGCAAACTTTCCGGCCCCATATTGAAGAGTAAGTCAATGATACTTAGATTGGGAAGAAAGCCATGGCGGGCTTCAAAAACTTGGTAATAGGGAACAGTTCTGAATTCCGGATCTTCTTGTGCGGCAGTCCTTTTAGGATGGATGATCTCCCGGAAATCATGTTCATTGCCGGCAAACTCCGTTTGATAGGCCGAAGTGTATTTTACGTCCGGGGTTATGTCTATCCATTCACAGATCAGCTTTCGGAGTTCTTCGTTGAAATCGAATAAATAGGTGTATCTCTTTTCGTAGAAAGGGGCGAGATCGTCTTTGTAATACTCAAAGAAAGGCGTATGGTTATAAGCCGATTTTATGGCGTTCCAATGCAAGTGTCTCCAGTTGCCGTGGTCTGACAGTTGAATATCCTTCATCGGGCATTTTAACGATTCCGGTTTTACGATAGGTACGGAAAGCGGCAGGATGCCTCCGGGGCCTGCAATATTGCAGCGATTCCGGTAAGTCTGTTTCACATAGTGGTCATGCTGCTCAATATATATTGTATCGTAGGCTAACAATTTACCGTAATACGCTATCGGCGCCAGATAAGCCGAACTGAGGTATACCGTTTTCATTTTTAAATTCCGAGTTTCCCGCTTCTTTGTTACTGTGCCGGACGGAAGAAGCGTTTCCAGCGGTAGCCATTAAATAATTCCGTAGAAGATTCTTTGGAGAACCAGATAAAGGAAGCCTTGCCAATGATGTGGTCGTGTGGAACAAAACCAAATAGACGGGAATCTGCAAGGTTTATCGAGTTGTTGGATGCCATCCAGTAATAATCCTTCGTAAAGATGCACTCTATAATTGCCTCTCCGTTGATGTACAGGCTATCGTTTTTGATATCTGCTTCGATTCCTTCATGGAGCACCAAGGTGTTCCGGTATAAGGTTGCGTTCCATGGATGTATCTTCACCCTTTTTCCTTTCGCCGGTATGGTGATCGTCCGGAAATACTCTTCTGATGTACTTTGTTGAGGTTGTATCCAGCTGATGTCTGTTGTGGCCTGTTCCAGCAGATACATTTCATACCGGCTGAAATTGCGTACATTTTCCTGTTCGTTTTGTCCCATCAGTTCGTTTTTCGTCAGTCCGAGGGTGCGTAACAGCGATTCCATCGCTTGTTCCTTCTCTTTCGGATAGGTGTATAGCCTTTTGCGATCAGGCCCCGCCTTTTCGATGAATGCTATTGGATTGTAGAGTGAGTCAAACGCCAACTCTTCTCCCGGAGCGCCTATGCAGCGGCTGATGAACACTTCCCGTTTGTCAATTGTCGGTTGTGACAGGTCGGCCGGATTGTTGAATACGGCAATATCGCCCGATTTTACCGGTTGGCTGTTCCAACGGTGATAGGATAAGAGCGACATACAGGGAACCCTTAGTCCATAGCTCCATTTGTTTACGATGATGCGGTCACCCTGATAGAGTGCGTTTTCCATGCCCGATGATGGAATGATGTAGGATGTAAATACAAAACCGCGGAGCAATAGTACGGTGACTATTGCTCCGGCAAGTACGATTATCCATTTTCCCCATTTCATCGGTAGGACTGTTCGCTTATCCGGTTAGTGTATCCACTTGAATATACGATTCCATCGTATCTTTCCGTCAAACCAACCGCGGTCTTTATCTAATGAAAGCCATACGATGATTGGTTTGCCCACCACATGATCCTCCGGCACGAATCCCCAGTAGCGTGAGTCAAGTGAATTATGGCGATTATCGCCCATCATCCAGTAGTAATCCATCTTGAACGTATAGCTGTCTGTCTTTTGGCCATTGATGTAGATGCCCTCTTCTTTTTCTTCCAGTGTGTTTCCTTCATACGTCCGGATGCAGCGTTCGTATATCGGAAGATTGTCTTTTGTCAGAGTAATGGTGGCGCCTTTGGCAGGTATCCAGATCGGGCCGTAATTATTTCTATCCCATTTGGTATACCTTTTCAATGGATATATTTCTCCGACGACCTCTTCTTCAGGCTCCATCACGATCTTACGGATCAGCGCCTTGTTTGCGGAAAGCGTTTCAACCATCTTCCGGGTCAGCGGTAAATGATAGACAGGATTCACTTCCCGGTCACCTCTTTCGGGAAGCATGTTCCGGTCGTCAGGGTTAATGCCTAATTCACGGAAATACTCTTCAGGAATAGGGTTTCCGGTGGTTTGAACCAGATAATTGAATTGAAGCCCTTCCGGATTTTCAATCGCGGCGTTGTTCGCATAGACCTGTCCGTTTACTATTTTCAACGAGTCTCCCGGCAGGCCCACGCAACGTTTTACGTAGTTTTCCCTGCGGTCGACAGGACGGGTTATCACTTTGCCGTATACTTTGGGATTGTTGAGAATGAGTTTTCTTCCTGCGTTGTAATACAGATCAAGAATGATATTCTGTTGTTCACGGGACAGGCTATCCATATTCACCTTGTTAGGATACAGCCGTTGGCCTTCTCTCATCGCCAACAGGTAAAAGTCCATTTGTTGCTGGTTCAATGCAACGGTATCTCCTGCGGGGAAGTTGAATACTACAATATCATTGCGTTTTACTTTTCCTAATCCCTTGACTCTTTTGTAAGGCCACTGTGGATATTCAATGTAGGATTTAATGTTCAGGACCGGCAACGTATGCTGGGCTAACGGCATGGATAAAGGGGTGTTAAGTACACGCGGCCCGTAGCTGACTTTGCTTACATAGAGGAAATCGCCTACCAGCATTGATTTCTCTAAAGAAGAAGAGGGAATCTGGTAGTTCTGGAACAGATAGACGTTCACAAAATAAACCGCTATCAATGAAAAGACAATGGCATCCACCCAACCCATAATGCTCCTTAGCACAGGGTTCGTTGATTTCTTCCAGAATGTCCAGGGCACTATCCTGGTAATGTAACCGTCAAAGATGAACGGAACCACGATCAGTCCCAACCAGCTTTTTGCCCAGATGAGGAACAGCAGGTACAGGGCCATTACGAGACCCATCCTGATCCATTGATGTCTTGTCGCTTTCTTTATCTCCATATCGTCATAATTAGTTTTTATTAGTTAAAAAGGGGAACAGGTCACTCATTCCAAAAAAACCCTGCTTATCTGCGATAAATTCCGCGGCTAATACGGCGCCTGAAACAAAACCATTCCGGTTTCTGGCGTCGTGTGTGATAGAGATCGTATCGGCGGAAGATCCGTATTGAATGGTGTGAAGGCCAACAACCTCTCCTTCACGGATGGATGCAATCGGCAACTCTTTCGCATGGTGCGCTTCGCCTTTTACCCATACCTCTTTCCGGTCGATGTTTTCCAGCACGCCTTCGGCTAAGGTAATAGCCGTACCGCTTGGCGCATCCATCTTGTGTATGTGGTGCGTTTCGCTCATTGTAACGTCGTATTCCGGGAATTGGTTCATGATCTTTGCCAGATAGCTGTTCAAAGCAGAGAAGATCGCCACCCCAAGACTGAAGTTAGATGCCCAGAAAAGTGTTTTTCCATCGTCGGAGCACATTTTCCTGACCTCGTCTCCATGTTCTTCCATCCATCCGGTACTTCCCGAAACCAGTTTAACGCCTGCATGGAATGTTTTTACATAATTGTTGTAGGCCGCTTCCGGGTTTGTAAACTCGATGGCAACGTCTGCCGACCGGAAAGCTTCCGACTCAAAGTCTTCCGAATTGTGAATGTCGATAATAGAGACAATTTCATGTCCGCGGCTACGGGCAAGCTTTTCAATCTCTTTGCCCATTCTTCCGTAACCGATCAATGCAATTTTCATGTCTTATGTAATTTAATTAGCGCAAAGATAGAGATTTTGACCGTGAAGTTGTTAATTTTGCCCCACATTAATACCCATTTATAACAACGCAAAAATGGAACGATTGCTACACTATGTGTGGAAGTATAAAATATATCCGCTTTCCGGATTGAAGACAACAACCAATCTTCCTGTTGAAGTTATTGATCCCGGATTGCTCAATCGCGATGCCGGCCCGGATTTTTTCAACGCCAAAGTAAAGATCGGCGATACGCTTTGGGCGGGTAATATCGAAATACACAATCAGTCGTCCGACTGGAAGCGTCACGGCCACCATAAAGATAAATCTTACGATTCCGTCATTCTTCATCTTGCCGGCCGGATAGACGAGGAGATATGCCGTACCGACGGAAAACCGATCCATCAGGTACAATTCAGGTGCCCTGAAAATGTACGCGCCCGATACGAAGAACTGAAACTGGCGGATATGCGTCCGCGTTGTTACGCATTGCTCCCTTCGTTTTCTACCTTGATGGTTCATTCCTGGTTCACTGCCCTGCAAATTGAAAGGCTTGAGCAGAAAACGAATCAGATCACAAGCCGGTTGAAACGGCATAATCATCACTGGGAAGATGTGTTTTTTATCACGCTTTCACGGAATTTTGGTTTCGGGGTGAATGGCGACGCTTTTGAAGCCTGGGGTAATCTGTTGTCATTGCGGGCTGTGGATAGGCATAGTGATTGTTTGGAGCAGGTAGAAGCCATGTTTTTCGGACAGGCCGGTTTGTTGGAGGAAGAGCTGTCCGACCCTTATTATGTCATGCTGCAAAAAGAGTACCGTTACTTACGGCATAAATTCGATTTACGTCAAATGGAGCCTGAGCGCTGGAAGTTTCTGAGATTGCGTCCCGGGAATTTTCCTCCCGTACGGCTGGCGCAACTGGCTTGCCTTTATCATCAGGCGGGGGGATTGTTTTCACGAATAATAGCATCCGAAAAGCCGGAAGATGCCAGAGCGCTTCTTTCTGTGGGCACGTCCGGATATTGGGAGACACACTATAACTTTTCCAAAACGTCTCCCCGTCGGGTGAAAGAGTTAAGTAAGGGAGCGTTGGATCTGATTGTGATCAATACCGTTGTCCCTTTTCTGTATGCTTACGGTTTATACAGATCCGATGAACGGTTATGTATGCGCGCTTCGGCTTTTTTAGAAGAAACGGCTGCCGAAAACAATTATATTACCCGTCTGTGGGATGGCGCGGGATTACCGGTCAAAACGGCCGCCGACTCACAGGCGTTGATACAGCTCCAGAAAGAATATTGCGACCTGAAGAAGTGTCTGCATTGCCGGTTCGGATTTGAATATCTCCGCAGCAAATAATTTTTCCCGGTGACAGACCAATAATGTATGAGAACTGTTACATTTACATTCATATAACCCTTGTTTATTCACACATTAATAGGACACGATGATGAAAGCTAAAAAAACGGCGCTTTCTTTTCTGTTTTTTGCCTTACTGGCGGGAAACCCTCTGCTTTCTTATGGAAAAGCATACCTGCCCACAACTCAGGCAGAGGCGACAGAACAATCTACCGGAGAAGATTTCAACTCTTTTTTGAGTAAATTCACCACAAGCGCAGCCTTTCAGTACTCCCGTATTAAGTTTCCGCTGGAAACGCCCATCACGTTGGTGACTGACAATGGCGATGAGAAAACATATCCCTTCACGAAAGAAAGATGGCCGTTACTGACTGTCGAAAACTTCAGAGCGGAACGAACGGTTCAGGAAGAAGGCTCCGTTTATATGGCCCATTATGTTATGAATGAGGCTGATCATAAAGAATATGAAGCGGGATATGAAGAATCGGAACTTGACCTGCGCGTTGTTTTCAAACGGATAAACGGCAGATGGTATGTAACCGACTGCTACAATGCCTGGTATAGTTTTGACTTGCCTGTCGAAGATTTTGCAGAAACCGTTCGCCAGGTGCAGGAAGAGAATCATATCTTCAAAAAAGAGCATCCGTAGATATACGATAAGGGGGATTATCGTAAAAACATCCGGCAAAGAACAGTTCAATTTTCCTGTTAAACAGCGCAACTTTCCTGTTAAACACGCCAACTTCCGTGTTTAACAGAACAGGTAGCCGTGTTTAACAGAACAAGTGTCCGTGTTTAACAGAACAAGTGTCCGTGTTAAACACGGAAGTTGCGCTGTTTAACAGGAAATCGGCCGTACCGCATGCAGTAAATCTGAATTTGGTTGACTGTTCTTTCTTTTATCCCTGAAAGCAGTTTCCCCTTTTCTTTTTTATCCCTGGAATGGGTTGACAAATTGATCTATTCCATGCCATAAATATCCTTTCGTAAAATCGTTGCAAATTTCTTTGCTCCTACATCGCTCGTTAGATGATTCCCGTTAAAGAAATCATCTTCCACAAAACGGTCATCGTTGAAATAATTGTACCAGCATACATTATCCCATTGATCGGCAACGTCTTTAATGGCAGTGCACATCTGTTGTAGCTGCTCATTATTCGTAAGTTTATAATATTCCCTGTAAACAGGGGGAATTACAATATACAACATGATTCCCCTGTCATGGCATAGTTTTGCAACATCATTCATTCGTTGGATATTGGAGCGAAAGAGTCTATCCGTCTTTTCATCTTTTAATGTCATATTATGTGGGATGACATCCTTAGATATAGTGCGAAGCCATTTCTTTCTGTCTTTTTCTTTCTCGGATAGTTCTTCTGAATAATCCAATCCCAGTGTATCACAACGCATGGTCTTTTCATGCCTGAGGTAATATTTGGACCATTTCATTAAGGATAAATATCCGCTGGAAAGGAACTCACTGTGGTGTAGTAAATTATAGCCGAAGCGTATATCCATGTAGATATTATGATAGGCTATAAGCTCCTCGTGATCCCCCTCTTCAACGTTATCTTTCCATAGTAGATGGTACCCAATGCCCCAGATAACGCTCTTCAGGTTTGGGAGACAGTCTATATACTTTTCGAGTTGTGCTTTATTATAGCGAAGGTCTTGTGCTGAGATAGCGAGATTGTAGGCGCTATCGGGCAAGCAGGCAGGGTCAATGCCATCAAGAGCAACCGAACTGCCTATGACTATATGTTTGATGCCACTACCCTTTTCTTCCAGCAAATACCGCTTATAGCTGAACGGATTGGGGATTTGCCGCACTGAGTACTCAAAAGCAATGCAAAATAAGAATAGGAACAACGAAAACAGACCGCTGTATTTAAGAAAAGTCTTCATAATGGTTCAGAATTAGAAATAAATAAATTCTTCCTGACGTCCGGCCAGCAAGAGTGTGGATATAAATAAGATATAATAAGTTCCCCACCGTGCCGCACGGTAACGGAATACCCCTTTGGCCTCCAGTTGAAGACCGAACTGCTTTTCGCGTTGCAGCCATTCCACAACCAATAATATAATGATGTAAATCAAGGCTTTTTTCCCAAACATGGGGATACCGGGGTGAAAGTCTACAAACATGCAAGACAAATAGTCCCATGCCTGATGAATGGTTTCGGCCCGGAAGATGATCCAGCCGGTAACAACAAGCAGGAAAGTCGTCAATAGTTGGCAGGCCTCTTTCAAACTTGGCAATATATCCCCTTTTGCAACCACGTCTGTATATTTGCGGTTTTTCCCAACTATGAATAAGGGAAGAAAGAGTAACGCGTGGAAAGCGCCCCAACAGATAAACGTCCAGTTCGCCCCATGCCAGAAGCCGCTGACAAGAAAGATGATAAGCGTATTACGGGCTGCTCTCCACTTGCCGCACCGGCTGCCTCCCAACGGAATATAAATGTAGTCGCGGAACCACGTGGTAAGCGAAATATGCCAGCGTCGCCAAAACTCGGCAATGTCCCGTGAGAAATAGGGAAAACTAAAGTTACGCATCAGGTTGAAACCAAACAAGCGGGCTGCCCCTATCGCAATATCAGAATAGCCGGAGAAATCCCCGTAAATCTGGAATGTGAAGAATACCGCTCCCCAGAAAAGATTAAACCCGTCAAAATCCTGGTATCTGTCAAAGATCATATTGGCGACTGTCGCGCAATTGTCTGCCACTACCATTTTCTTGAATAGCCCCCACAGGATCTGCCTCATGCCGTCTACTGCTTTTTCATAACAGAATGTTCGCGGAACGAGGAATTGTGGTAAAAGATTTGTTGCACGCTCAATCGGGCCTGCCACTAATTGCGGAAAGAAGCTGATAAAGGCGAAGAATGCAACAGCATCACGCGTAGGCGTTATCTTGTGCCGATATACGTCAATGCTATAGCTCAATGCCTGAAAGGTATAGAAGCTAATCCCAACCGGCAGGAGAATGTCTATTGTTACCCAGTCCAATTGTATTCCGAAACGGTTGAACAGTGCAACCAGATTCTCCCCGAAGAAATTATAATACTTGAAGATACACAGGATCAGCAGGTTAAGGATAATGTTCGATGCGCTGATCCATTTCTGTTTCGTGCGCTGTCCCTCAAATCTTTCCAGAAGCAGGCCGCTTGCGAAGCTGCAAAAAGTAGTGATTGCGATAAGGATGAGAAAACGCCAGTCCCACCAGCCATAAAACACGTAGCTTGCTGCTACCACAAATAAGTTTTGCCACTTTAACGGCTTGAACACGAACCAATAGAGCAGGAAGACTATCGGCAGAAAGACACAAAACACAGAAGAATTAAATAACACGTTGTCGTTCGTTTGTCGCTCCAATTCCCCGAATAGCTGTTCTACAAAAAGAAAGCGTGGGAACTGATTTGTCTATCCACCTTTAGGTATCACCAAACACCCGATAACAAATAAACAACATCTTCCCCACGCAATATCATATATATACGACAATAGCCGCACGTATAGACTTGGCGAGCGTTTGTATTGTTTATCCTTGTTATCTAAAATTGGTGATTTTAAAGATGAGGATAAAGCTGAACGCTTCCTATATATTTAATTCAGCGCATCCCGAAACTTTATTCCGGAAAACGCGCTACAAAACTAAATAAAAATCAGAACAATACAACGCTTCAGGGGAAGATGTTGTTTACAAAAGTAGAATTTATTCGGATGATAGACTCATTTCCACGATTCTTTTTTATGCCTCACGCATTTGCTGAAAAGCTGCCTGCGGATTCTGAAAAGCTGCCTGCAAAATCCAAAAAGCTGCCTGCGGATTTCAAAAAGCTGCCTGCAAAAATCAAGAAGCTGCCTGCAAATCGGAAAGCAAAACGGTGACCCACGCAAAATGGAATCGGTGGAAACAAAAAAGGGGGCTTTTGACACACGCCCTACCGCGAAATTAAATAAAAGTTAGAGCAATAGTTCTGATAAACTCATTATCTTTGTGTACGAAAAGCCTTTATACCTTGCATTTATGATGAACTTAACTAAAATCAGCCTGTTATTTATGACCCTCTTTTATGGCGGCATATCTTCCCTGGCTGGTATAAATCCCGATCAAATGAAAGAATTAAAAGTAAAAAAGATCTGTGTTAACGCTGTGGAAGCAGATACCGTACCCGCATTGCTGAACAAGGAGAATGTGGCGTTTGAACCGCTTGATGTAGTGAATTGGGCGGGTTTCCCGTATCGTCCGGAAGTATCTTTCCGCATAGCCTGTACGGATAACGCCCTTTTGTTGCATTACAAAGTAAAGGAGAATAGCGTTCGTGCCCGATACGGACAAGATAATGAGCCGGTTTATAAAGATGCTTGTGTGGAGTTCTTTATCATACCTGCTGCTGATGACGTCTATTATAATCTGGAATGTAATTGCATCGGCACAGTTTTGCTGGGTGGAGGTGAACCCGGTAACCGTGAGCATGCAACGCTTTCAACCCTTCGCTTCATTGACCGTTGGGCAAGTCTGGGACGCGTTCCGTTTGAAGAACGGATCGGTGAAACAGCATGGGAGGTAGCGCTGGTCATTCCTTTCACGGTTTTCTTTAAACACGATCTGACTTCTTTGGATGGAAAAACAGTCAGAGCCAACTTCTACAAGTGTGGTGACGACCTTTCTGTGCCTCATTTTCTTTCCTGGAACCCTATCCTTGCAGAGAAACCTAACTTCCATCTTCCGGAATACTTTGGGAAATTGATTTTTTAAAGGAGAGGAGGAGCGTAATGAAACTGTGTAAAAGATTCCATATTCTCTGTCTGATTGCTTTGGCGTTACTTTTTGCCTCTTGTGAAAATGAAGAGCCTGAGAGAATAAATGAGAAAACATTATTTATGTATCTGCCATGGTCCTCCAATTTAACCGGCCATTTCTATACAAATATTTCAGATATGGAAGAGTGTATCAGTAGAAAAGGATTAAACAATGAAAAGGTTATTGTATTTATATCTACTGATGATACGGAAGCCACCATGTTTGAG
Organism: Mediterranea sp. (in: CFB group bacteria); assembly: GCA_031258135.1. Lineage (GTDB taxonomy): Bacteria > Bacteroidota > Bacteroidia > Bacteroidales > Bacteroidaceae > Bacteroides. The sequence goes on along the minus strand of JAIRNG010000010.1, from coordinate 8,567 downwards.
ATCATTTACAAAAAGGGTAAATGCGAACGTAAGACGCTGAAAAACTATACAAATCCTTCGTTTACAACGTCAGAGGGGATAACTTCTATCTTGAATGACATGAAAACCTTCGCTCCGGCACATACTTATGCCATGACCGTAGGGAGTCATGGTATGGGATGGCTTCCTGTGGATAACACAAGAGCACGGTCTGTGTCTGATATAAAGAAGCATTGGGAATATGAAGGAGTGCCATTAACGCGGTACTTTGGAGGAACCACCCGTGAGTACCAGACTGATGTAAGCGCTTTTGCATTAGGTATTGCTGATGCGGGGATAAAAATGGAATATATCTTATTTGACGATTGTTACATGTCGTCCATTGAAGTCGCTTACGAATTAAAAGATGTTACAGGCTATTTAATAGGTTCTACCAGCGAAATGATGGCGTATGGTATGCCCTATGCCACTGTTGGCGGATATTTGTTGGGAAAGCCCGATTATGAAGCAATATGTGATGAATTTTATGCTTTTTATTCAATGTATAAATATCCGTATGGTACACTGGCTGTAACAGATTGTTCGGAGTTGGATAATATGGCAGCTATAATGAAGGAAATAAACAGTAGATATGTATTTGACAATTCTTTAACGGGATCCATACAACGTCTGGACGGATATACTCCTGTTATCTTTTTCGATTATGGGGATTATGTTGAAAGGCTATGTGAGGATCCTATATTACTAAATGAATTCAGGGAGCAGTTAAACCGTACTGTTCCCTATAAAACAAAGACAGAAAAATTCTACTCTGCCGTGACTCGGAGTGCCACACCTATCCGCACTTTTTCAGGTATAACGACCTCCGATCCCAGTTCCAATCCTGTGGCTGCATCAAAAGAAGATACCAAATGGTATAAAGTTACCCATTGACAATAGAATTAAGCAAAAGAAAAACATCAGGTTTAATCAACAGCTAAAGTTTTAACATCATGTTAAAATGTGGAGATAGTATCGTAAAGCAACGATTTTGCGGTTTGCTGGGAGCAACCGTTATCATCGGAATAGTATATTCTTGCGCCAGTATCGGCCGTCCGGATGGGGGGGCGTATGATGAAACCCCTCCCCGTTTAATGGGTAGTACGCCTGAGGCGAACGGAACGAACGTCAGTCGTACGCGTATCGTAATGGAATTTGATGAGTTCATCAAGCTGGAAAAACCGAATGAAAAGGTAGTTATTTCTCCTCCGCAGGTGCAGCAGCCTGAGATCAGAACAAACGGCAAGAAAATCACGATCAATCTGCTTGATACGCTAAAGGCCGGGACTACTTATACGGTGGACTTCTCAGACGCCATCGTCGATAATAACGAGGGCAATCCCTTGGAAGATTTTTCAATTACTTTTTCTACGGGCGATCAGATTGACACGCTGGCCGTTTCGGGCGTCTTGCTTGAGGCTTCCAATCTCGAACCGGTTAAAGGTATGCTTGTGGGGCTACATTCCAATCCGGCTGATTCTGCGTTTACCAAACTTCCGCTTGAGCGCGTATCGCGTACCGATAGCCGCGGGCGTTTCACTATTCGTGGCATAGCGCCGGGCGCATACCGCTTGTTTGCTTTGCAGGATGCAGACCAGAACTATGCATTTACACAGAAAAGCGAAGCGATCGCTTTCCATGACTCCCTGATCATTCCCCGGTTTGAAGAGCGTATCCGGCAAGATACGATGTGGAAAGACACCTTGACCGTCGATACGATCATCGAACGCAAGTACACACATTATTTGCCGGATGATTTATTGCTTCGTTCATTCAAGGAAATCAACTATTCGCAATCTCTTCTGAAGAGCGAACGCCTGACGCCACAGAGGTTTACCCTTTACTTCTCAGAAAGGGCGGATACCCTTCCGACGCTTACAGGGCTGGATTTCGATGAGAGAGATGCGTTTGTTATCGAAAAGTCAACCGGTAATGATACGATCCATTATTGGGTGAAAGATTCTTTACTCTATAAGCAAGATACGCTGAAAGTAAAGCTGGAATACCTGTATACGGATACGCTCAGACAGTTGGTCCCGCGGACGGATACATTGAAGCTGTCGGTCAGGAAGAGGGGAGGAGACCATGATCGTGATGAGGCTAAAAAGAAAAAGAGAAAAGAGGATGAACCGGAACCTACCCTGTTCCTGAAAGTAACTCCGCAGGTTCCTTCATCAATGGATGTATATGGACACATCAGTCTGTTGTTTGATGAGCCGCTTCTGGAATATGAGCCTGATTCTGTCCATCTGCAGATAAAGGCAGACACTTTGTGGCAGGACGTTCCATTTGATTTTGAACGGGACTCTGTGGAGATCAGGCGGTATAATCTGTATGCGAACTGGGAACCCGCCGCCGAATATGTGTTTAGCGTGGATTCTACGACATTCCATGGTTTATATGGCTTACATACGGATAAGATCAGGCAGAATTTCAAGGTGCGTTCGCTGGACGATTATGGGGAAATCTATTTCAACGTTTCAGGGCAAGGGCCTGTTGCTTTTGTTGAACTGCTGGATGCCCAGGATAAAGTTGTGCGCCGGATTTCCATAGTCAATGGTAAGGCTGACTTCCACTTCCTCAGTCCGGGTAAATACAGCGCCCGTCTGATAAACGACACCAATGGCAACGGCGTTTGGGATACCGGGAATTACGAGGAAAGGTTACAACCCGAAATGGTCTATTACTATCCTCAGATCGTGGATTTAAAAGCGCTTTGGCAATTGGAACAGGACTGGGATGTAACGTCCGGGCCTTTGGACAAGCAAAAGGCAGACGACCTCAAGAAGCAAAAGCCGGACGATGAAAAGAAGAAGCGCGAAAGCCGCAACGCCGAACGGAACAGGAATAAATAAGTCTCTGTTGAGTTTTCGGGCAATGGTATTTGCTAAGATATAATGCGTGAATCTGCATTGAGCCGCAAACCGTCTTCACCAATAACGATCAACCGTTTCTTATACAAATCGCCTACGGCTTTCTTGAACGTCTTTTTGCTCACGCCGAACGTATCGTAAATAGCTGTGGCGTCACTCCTGTCGCAAAGCGGTGTCGATCCTCCGTGGCTTTTAATATATTGCAGCAGTATATCGGAGAAATCGCCCACATGTCCGGTCCCGGTCTTTTGGAGCATCAGGTCAATCTTTCCATCCGGACGCACCTGTTTGATGTAAGCCTTCATCTTATCGCCCGTATAAATATTGCGGAAGACCTGATTGTCATACAGCAGTCCGCCGTATTTATTGTCTACGATTGCTTTGAACCCGAGTTCCGTTTTTTGCCAAATCAGCAGATCGACTTCATCCCCCGGTTGGTATGCCGGAATGTCTTTCGACAGGTAACGGTCTACTTTTGCCGATGCTACAATGCGATAGCTCTCTTCGTCCACGTAAGCATAGACAACGTACTTCCCGCCTACCTGCATCTTCATTTTCTGCTCACGGAAAGGGACGAACAGGTCTTTCATCAGTCCCCAGTTCAGAAAAGCGCCGTATTCGTTCACCCAGTTCACTTCCAGACAGGCAAATTCTCCCACTTGTACAAGGGGCGTCAGAGTTGTAGCGATCAGTCGCTCTTCGATATCCAGATACAGGAAAACATCCAGCCGGTCGCCCACCTTGCAATTTCCGGGCACATAGCGGGCAGGCAACAGTATCTCGCCCTGTTCGCCGCCATCCAGATACATGCCGAAGTCTACTTCTTTCACTACCTCCAGGGTGTTGAATCTACCTAATTCGATGTTCATAAGTACTAAAACAAAATTAATTTGTATTGAAAATCCGCGTTCATCCGCTTCATCCGTGTACCCATCATTTTACTATTATTCCGCATGATGACGTGCAACCGTTCTCACGCCTTCCCAAATCCTGCATACGACCGGTATCCGTAAATCGCCACCACCACAAAGCAAACCAGCGGCAGAACAAAAGACACATTCACGGCAGGGATTCCCAGAACAGCATGCAGATCAATGATCAATGCCTGTAGCGGCGGCAATATCGATCCTCCGAGAATGGCCATGATAAGCCCGGCGGCTCCGAACTTGGCGTCATCGCCCAAGCCTTCAAGGGCGATGCCGTAGATTGTGGGGAACATCAATGACATACAGGCCGAAATGCCCACCAGGCAGTACAGCCCATGGATATCCTGCAACAGGATAACTCCTGTGGTAAATACTCCGGCGGCAATGGCCAGGCTCATGAGGAGTCTGCCCGGATTCAGATAGCGCAGCAGGAAGGTACAGATAAAACGGCTGGCGCAAAAGAGCGCCATCGCAATGATGTTATATTGCTGCGAAAGCACTTCCGCCGCCTTTTCGCCCATTCCGCTTTCCATGAAGACGCGTGTGCCGTACTGGATGATGAATGTCCAGCACATGATCTGTGCGCCTACATAGAAAAACTGGGCGATGACTCCTTCCCTGTATCCGCGTAAGGTGAATATCCGCTTCAGGGTGGGCAGGAAGTTGATGTTATGCCGTTGGTCGGCGTTCTTCGGCATTCTGGTGAAAGCGATCAGGAGAAACATGACCAGAATGACTATTCCTATCATTATATAGGGAGTGATCAGTACTCCCAGATCATGCTCTTTGACCGTTTCAAATCCGGCGTCGCTCAGCGTAGCCCGTTCGACACTTTCCATGGGATGGAGTTTCGCCTGTATATAGTTCATAGCCACATACATCCCCAGCAGAGACCCCATCGGATTGAAAGACTGGGCCAGGTTCAGCCGTCGCGTGGCGGTCTTTTCGTCGCCCATGGAAAGGATATACGGATTTGCGCTCGTTTCAAGGAAAGAAAGTCCGCAGGTCAGTATAAAATAGGCCAGCAGGAACGGGTAGTATTCTCCCATCTCTTTGGCCGGGAGGAACAGGAATGCTCCGAGGGCGTATAGCCCCAGTCCCAGCAGTATCCCCGCTTTATAGGAATACCTGCGGATGAATATGGCCGCGGGAAACGCCATCGCAAAATAGCCGCCATAGAAGGCCACCTGCACAAGTGCGCCGTCGGTTACGCTCATCCGGAATATCTTGGAGAAGGCTTTCACCATCGGGTTGGTGATGTCATTGGCAAATCCCCAGAGGGCGAAACAGGAGGTTATGAGTATAAAAGGTATCAGATAGCTGACGCCGTCTTTATGCCACAGTGATTGTTTTATGGTATCGTTCTTCATACATCGGGCTTTGAAGGTTGGTGTCGGATTGCGTTCATCTGTAGACCGGCCCGTAGTTCCGGCAGGCTCTGTAATCGGCGCCTTCTTTGTCCATACCGAAGGCGTTCCATGCGGAAGGACGGAAGATGTCGTTTTCTTCGACGTTGTGCATACATACCGGGATGCGGAGGATGGATGCCAGTGTGATCAGGTCTTGTCCGATGTGTCCGTAGCTGATCGCTCCGTGATTGGCTCCCCAGTTGTTCATGACGGAATATACATCCCTGAATGCCGGTTTGTCGTTCAGGCGCGGTACGAACCAGGTGGTCGGCCATGTCTTGTCGGTACGGATATTCAATGTATGGTGGATCTCCGGATCAATTTCAACCGTCCATCCTTCGGCGATCTGCAATACAGGCCCAAGTCCTTTCACCAAGTTCAGGCGTGACATGGTCACGGGCATTCCGCCTTTCGACAGGAAGTTCGATGAGAAGCCTCCGCCGCGGAAATAGCCGCGGTCTGCCGGGAACCAGGTGGTCGCCTTCAGACATTCTTCCGCTTCTTTGGCGTTGATTTCCCAGAATGGTTTCATCGCCGGTTCGCCGTCCTTGGTTTGCCGGCCTGTGCCGTCGAGTGTGGTCGATCCTGAGTTGATCAGGTGAATGATGCCATGGGCGGCTCTTCCGGTCAGCTTCTTGCCTGTCACGCGTTCCACGGCTTCGGGGCTCCAGTATGTGCGTACGTCGGAGAATATCTGGGCGGTATTGGTCAGCAGGTGTCCGAACAGCATGGATACGCCGTTGCAGGCGTCGTTTTCCGTGGCTACCACATACGCCTGACGGATGCCGTTCCAGTCGAACGATGTGTTCAGCAGGGCTTCGGAGAAGTCGCCGTTGGGCAGGAAATCCGTCCATTGGCGTTGTCCCTGGAAGCCTGAAACGATGGCGTTGTGTCCCAGCGCTTCTTCCTTGAAACCTTTTTCCAGCAACTTGGGGTTGCCTTGCATCAGGTCGCGGATGATGAGGGCCAGTTTCACCACAAATTCCCAATCCTTGTCTTTCTCCTGGCGGCTCTTTTGTTTTTCCGGAAGGTTATAGTCCGTTCCTTCGTTCGGTTTGCAATACTTCCCGGTCCACTCCATCGCTTTTTTGAACTCTTCTTCGTCATAGATATGCTGTTCGATACGGCGCAGGATCTCCGTTGAATCGACCGACTCGTTACGCATGCCCAGGTATTCCTGGAAGAAGTCCGTGCTGACGATAGACCCGGCGATACCCATCGATACGCTGCCGATAGAGAGGTAAGATTTGCCACGCATCACGGCCACAGCCTGCGCCGCACGGGCGAAACGCAACAGTTTCCCGGCTACGTCGGCAGGGATGGTGTTATCGGTAATATCCTGCACGTCATGTCCGTAGATACCGAATGTCGGCAGCCCTTTCTGTGCATGCGCCGCCAATACGGCCGCCAGATATACGGCTCCCGGACGTTCCGTGCCGTTGAATCCCCAGACGGCTTTCGGATAGTATGGGTTCATGTCCATCGTTTCGGCGCCGTAGCACCAACATGAGGTCACGGTAATGGTGCTGCCCACCCCTTCGCGTTCAAACTTGGCGGCGCAAGCGGCGCTTTCCGCTACGCGTCCGATGGTCGTATCGGCAATGACACATTCCACCGGACTTCCGTCGCCATTTTTAAGGTTGTTTGTGATCAATCCGGCAACAGCGCGCGCCAGATTCATTGTCTTTTCTTCCAGGCCTTCGCGAATACCTCCCTGACGACCGTCAATGGTTGGGCGGATACCGATCTTGGGCCACTCTCCCTGAAATCTCTTTGTCTTCATGATATATAAGTTTATGATTTAAATATGATGTGTCCAAAGATAGGGGATTTTTCCGGCATCCGCTTGTCTTTTATGTGTTTTAACGGATAAAAAGTCTATAATTGTAGTTGTCATAGTACTATGACGGGATAAAAAGTATAGATTTATAGCTGTCATAGTACTATGACGGGATAAAAAGTATAGATTTATAGCTGTCATAGTAGTATGACGGAATAAAAAGTATAGATTTATAGCTGTCATAGTAGTATGACGAGATAAAAAGTCTATAATTATAGCTGTCATAGTACTATGATAGGATAAAAAGACTATATTTATAGCCGTCATAGTAGTATGACGGGATAAAAAGACTATATTTGTAGCCGTCATAGTAGTATGACGGGATAAAAAGTCTATAATTATAGCTGTCATAGCACTATGATTAGGAAAAAAGACTATATTTGTAGCTGTCATAGCACTATGACGGGTTAAAATGACCGGAACTCAGGAGAATGAACTAAAACGATAAGAAGAAATGAAGACAATGGTAACTGCTGCAATAACACTTTTCCATAACGGAGAGCATCTTAATTTTGAAAACGCCGTTCTCGGGGTATTGACGCCATCGCTGGCGGCCGGCCTGAACCTGACGGAGCAACGCGCACAGCTTCAGCAGGCGCATGACAGGGAGGAGGAAATCTATCTCACCAACCAGACCTACCGGCAGACACAGACCCTGACCCAACTCGACGCCTCGCGCGACAGGAAGTTTGGTGACATAAAGGCTACCGTAGCCTTTTACCGGCGTATGGGTAACGATGCACAGAAAGCGGCCGCCGAGGCGGTGGATTTTGTGTTGAAACCCTACCGTCAGGCGCCTGTAAGGGGATATATGGACAATACGGCCGAGTTGGACAAGTTCGTGACGGACATGTCCGTGAGGCCTTTTCCGGCGCACATCGCCATGTTGGGCCTGACCGGAACGCTGGCCGGCCTCAAGGCAGACAACGATGCGTTCACTACCGTCTACATAGCCCGGGCGGAAGAAGGGCTGAACCGCGTCGGACACGAAAAGATACGCGCCCTGCGCCGCCAATTCGACGAAGCCTGGCGCATCGTGGCGATCGTGCTGCCCGGCGCCCATTTCGTTGAACCGGATGCCGCAAAGAAAGCCGCCATCGGCAAGGCGATAGATGAGATCAACGCCCACATCCTCCAGACGAAGAAGACACTCGCCGCCCGCCGCAGCAGGTCGGCGCATCAAAGCCAGCCTGATGATAATGGCGGTGACTCTCCAAGGGATGGGTACGCTGTACCATAAAGAAAGAGGATAGCTTTCACTATCCTCTTTCTTTGTAAATTTATGTTCTTGTTATTCTATTTATCATCATAGTGTCCTGACGCGGAGATGATAAGAACAGTTATTTTTTCTTCGTCTATTGAATATACTAGGTCGTGTTAGCATAAAATAAGAATAAAAAGTTATCTTTGTGCATGGAAATAACACAGGCGCAATACGATCAGATATCTGATTGCTTTCCGAAGCATAGAGGCAAATTGACATACGACAACTTACACGTTA
>JAIRNG010000159.1 GCA_031258135.1 Mediterranea sp. (in: CFB group bacteria) | reverse complement strand
TTGTTATCATGACAGTTTTTATCCGGAAAAAAGAACAAAACCAAACGTATTTACAAAGCTCCTCTCCTTTGGCTGCTTAATCTATGAAATAAGAGACTGCCCTTTTGAGACAGCCTCATTTACCGTTTATACGATATACCTGAGCAAAAAGGTAGCGCTATCAAAGCATCCATTCCGAAAATATAGGGATATCTTAGGAACGGATTCCGTGAATTTACCCTAAAACATTGTTTCCATTCCGAAAATATGCTATTTTTACACTGTGTTCATTAAAACAGGAAAGAGTAATGATAGAAAGAGCATTAAAAAGCATCATCCGGGAAAAGCTGAACAAAGGAAAAGCCATTCTGTTGATGGGAGCCAGACAAGTAGGCAAAACAACGCTGATCAAAGAGTTATTCGGTGAGTCAACAGATATGCTATGGTTAAATGGTGACGAACAGGATGTGCGAGCCTTATTCGGAGATATCTCGTCAACGAGACTCAGGTATATATTCGGCGGCAAGAAATTCGTCATCATCGATGAAGCGCAACGGATAGAGAATATCGGATTGAAACTTAAGCTCATTACGGACGAACTGCCGGAGATACAACTCATTGCCACGGGAAGTTCATCTTTCGATTTGGCGAATCAGGTCAATGAACCGTTGACCGGACGAAAATGGGAATATACCATGTATCCGCTCTCTTTTCCGGAGATGGTAAAGCACCACGGACTGTTGGAGGAAAAAAGGTTGATACCGTACCGGCTGATCTATGGCTACTATCCGGATGTGGTGAACAACCCGGGAGACGAAAAGGAAATACTGAAGCAGTTATCGGAAAGTTACCTGTACAAGGATATACTGATGTGGGAACAGATCAAAAAGCCGGAAAAGCTATTGCGCCTGTTACAGGCATTAGCCTTTCAGGTGGGGTCGGAAGTTTCCTATTTGGAGTTGGGGCAATTGTGCGGTCTGGATTCAAAAACCATAGAGAAGTACGTTACACTGCTGGAACAGTGTTTTGTTATTTTCCGTCTGGGCTCTTTCAGCCGTAATTTAAGGAATGAGCTAAAAAACAGCAAAAAGATATTCTTCTATGATAATGGCATACGAAATGCATTGATAGCAGATTTCTCCATCCCTGAAACCAGACGGGATATAGGTGCGTTATGGGAAAACTTTCTGGTATCCGAAAGGAAAAAGCGGAACGCATATAACAGGGAATGGCGAAACAGTTGGTTCTGGCGCACGACCAAACAACAGGAAATTGATTATGTGGAAGAAGGCGACGGGAAAATAAATACGTTTGAATTTAAGTGGAACCCAAAGGTAAAAGTAAAAAAGCCCGCGACATTCCTTGAAAGCTACACAGGAAGTACATTTACAATCATCCATCCCATGAACATGGAGGACTTCTTATTGGATATTACGCCGTTTACTTAGCCAGTCCGTAGATTACATCCATGATTTTCCGGCCGGTTTCTTCCGCCGCTTTCATGGTCGACGCTTCGCTGTACACGCGAATGATCGGTTCGGTATTGCTTTTACGCAAGTGCACCCATTGGTCGGCAAAGTCTATTTTTACGCCGTCTGTGTCGTTGATCTCTTCGTCTTTATAGAGGTCTTTCACCTTAGCCAGGATGGCATCCACATCTATTCCGGGGGTCAGGTCTACTTTGTTCTTTGCAATGAAATAAGGAGGATAGGTGGCGCGTAGTTCGCTCGCCTTTTTGCCTTCATGCGCCAGATGGCTCAGGAACAGCGCGATTCCTACCAGAGCATCGCGGCCGTAGTGGCTTGCGGGATAGATCACTCCACCGTTCCCTTCACCGCCGATAACCGCGTTCACCGCTTTCATTTTTGTCACGACATTGACTTCGCCTACGGCCGAAGCCTCGTATTCCTGACCATATTTACGGGTCACATCACGCAATGCGCGGGTTGAACTCAAATTGGATACGGTGTTGCCCGGCGTATGTTTCAACACGTAGTCGGCGACAGTGACAAGCGTATATTCTTCGCCATACATGGTTCCATCTTCACAGATCATGGCCAGCCGGTCTACGTCAGGGTCTACCACAAAGGCTACATCCGCCTTGCCGCCTTTCATCAGGTTCATAATGTCACCCAGATTCTTTTCCAGAGGTTCGGGATTATGTGCAAAGCGGCCCGTAGGTTCACAGTAGAGTTTTTCTACGTGGGCTACGCCCAATTGTTGCAACAGATCGGGAAGAATGATTCCTCCCACAGAGTTTACGGCGTCGACAGCCACACGGAAATTCGCTTTCTTTATGGCTTCCGCATCTACCAGGTCGAGCGCTAAAACGCTGTCGATATGCTTTTGATTGTAGGTATGGTCCTGACGGTAGGCGCCTACATGGTCTGCATCGGCATAGACAAACTCTCCGGCCTCGGCTATACGAAGCGCTTCTTTACCCTGGGCGTCATTCAGAAATTCACCCTGTTCATTCAGTAGCTTCAACGCATTCCATTGCCCGGGATTATGCGAAGCGGTCAGGATAATACCGCCGCAAGCGCCTTCCATGGTCACGGCCAGTTCGGTGGTCGGGGTAGATGCCAGGCCGATATCCACTACATCCCATCCCATACCCATCAGGGCGCCGGCTACAACGTGCCTCACCATTTCGCCTGAGATGCGCGCATCGCGTCCCACAACGATTTTATTACTTGTCGACTTACAGGTCTTACGGATCAGGGCGGCGTAGGCTGAAGTGAATTTCACAATGTCGAGGGGATTCAGCCCTTCCCCTGCCTGTCCGCCGATTGTACCGCGGATTCCGGAGATTGATTTAATCAGGGTCATGATGGATTTATATGTAAATGGATTAGTTTTACCAGACTTTGATTCGTCTGAGGTCATAAAAGAACGGATATACATACTGCATAGCCGTATCATGGCCTACCTTGGAAGGTACGATCAGTTTTACGCGGGCTCCGCTCTTAACGAACTGTAAAGGAACCAGCCACCCTTCGGGTACCTTGGTGGTTGAATAGGCTTCATAGAGCAAACCTTGCCTGAATTGTCCGTACGCGGTTGTTCCCGATACGGTATAGTCAAAAACGTCTAACATCTGGGGATAAGTATAGTTGGCGAGTGTGGTGTCTTCCGTCAGGATGTCATATTCTACAAAGCGGACGGTGATCACGTCGCGCGTCCTGATGCTGTCCCCGTCCGTACCACCTTTATTTACGATCTGCATGTACACCCCATTGGAGAATTGTACATATTCATTCGTCGCCGTATCGGTTTCATTGCCGTTCTTCTCAAATTCTTCTGCGGTAATGACTTTAATCCCGTGTTTCCTGATGAATTTGTTGATGGCGTCTTTTTCCTCTTCCAGCATCTCGGCATAAGTCTCCGAGTCGTTACATGCCTGAAAGACCAGACCACAGGTCAACGACAACAGGAACAGTGAAATTATCTTCTTCATATTTTATCTTGGATATGTGTACAAATGTATTTCTTTTCCCTGAATATCAAATTAAAGCTCCGGTCCTTTAACCTTTGTTAGAGAAAGGAGGGGGAGGAGTCAGCGCTTCTCTCTTTTTCAACAATTCCTGACAACCCTTCGTCTTTCGGAAAAAGAGGCGCCCAGAGTCAGTCACTGCGGCACCCAGAGTCAGTCACTGCGGTACCCAAAGTCAGTCACTGCGGGTACCCCCCAACAGGAAGGCTCCAGTGGCCGTTCCCGAGCAACCCCGATTGACTGTGACTCTTTACGAAAAAAACCGACAAATCCATGAGCTAAGACGTGAAATGCGAGCCCCTTCCCTCCTTAAAGGTCGTCGCGACGAAGCGCCGGCTCAAAGGCTTTTAACGCTTCTTCAAAACGGGCCGCCGCCTCTTCCATCGTTCCGTAGAACTCACCCCCCGAAGCGTTCAGGTGTCCGCCGCCATTGAAATACCCGGCGGCGACTTTGTTGCAAGGGAAATCCCCGACAGAGCGCAACGATATCTTTATCACATCCCTTTCCGTGTCTTCGCGCAGGAAGCAGCTAAAGCGAACACCCTTTACGGAAAGAGGGATATTGACGAACCCTTCGCTATCGCCTTTCACATAGTTGAACCGGTTCTGTTCCTCTACGGTTAAGGTGAGCAATGCCGAATGGCATTCTTCATAGATTTTCATCCGTGTCAGGACATGCCCCATCAACCGCAACCGGCACTCGGAGTAGGTGTTATATACCTTTCTGTATATTTCGTCCTTATCGATGCCTTTAGACAGCAACTCGCTGATGATGTAATAAATCTCCGGATGATTGGAGTTAAAAGAAAAGCCGCCGGTATCGGTCATCATACCGGTATAGATACATTCGGCCGCTTCCCTGGAAATGTCCGGGAAGTAGCCCATACGGCATATCAGGCGAAACACGAGTTCGGAAGTCGACGATATTTCCGGGTGAGAGATCGTGATACGGCAAAAATCGTCCGGATACAAATGATGATCAATCAATATCTTACGGGCGGGAGAGGCCTCCACGCTACCGGCCATATCCCCAATACGGCTTAAAGCATTGAAATCCAGGCAACAGATGATATCCGCTTCGGCGATCAGTTGGTCGGCAAATGCCATATAACGGTCGTAAAGCAGGACATCTTTACTCCCCGGCATCCACTTCAGAAAACCGGGGAAACCATTCGGAACGACCACGTAAGCGTCCTTGTTCTGTGAAACAAGAAAATGCCATAATCCCAGGGACGAACCAATGGCGTCGCCATCCGGAGAGACATGGGAAACAATCACGATCTTATCCGCCCGTTCGAACCACTTCCTGAAATGATCGACACTCGATTGCGCTATAACTTTGGTAAGCATATGTCTATTCTATATTCTGTAAAAACTGTCGGCAAAGATACGCGTTTAGATTCAAACCTCAGGTCAGATCAGAAGTTTAAAGTAACCTGAGTTCGGGATAAGCAATTACAATTTACAATTTGAAACGCAGATTAACGCAAAGAAATTGAAACGCAGATTTACGCAGATTATAAAACTAAAAAATCCGTGTAATCCGTGAAATCCATGTCAGAGATTTTTTCAGACACGGATTTCACGGATTACACGGATTTTAACTCCCAACTTTTCAAGCATTGGGGTCGATGTAGGTTCCGCCGTTGTAGTTGTCGTCCGGAGGCGTTGCAGGCCCGGTGTCGGGGACTCCGGGGTCGGA
>JAIRNG010000135.1 GCA_031258135.1 Mediterranea sp. (in: CFB group bacteria) | reverse complement strand
AACACATTGTTCTTTTTTAGGTAGCCTACAAATAATTCCCTATTGAGATAAGAATAATTACTTATCCCGAACTCAGGTTATGATGTCGGGTTATGATACATGTATACCTCTACATATAACCAGGTAACGCGTTGCTTTCACCTCTCTTAAACGCCCTATCCATCGGCGTTAAGGGGTGAAGGCAAGAAATTGGCGTTTCCATCACTTGGTCAACCTTGTCTGATACCGATGTAGAACTTTCGCCATGGGTCTGATGTGGGTCGTCCCTTTGGGACAGGTGTTTGGACAGGGAGATAAAAAAAGCCACAGCAGGTGAAAGCAAAAAAACCTTGCCTTCACCCTTTAACGCCGATCAGCAGGGCGTTTGAGAAAGGTGAAAGCAAGGAAAAGGTTTTTTATATGGAGGAAGAAATTCGCTGTTTTAGTTCTTGTTTACCCATTGTTTAATATAATTCCTTTGAAAGATTTACGAACATCTCCTTCAACGTTTTTTCTGTCTTCAATAAGACATCTTCTGTCATCAGCCCTATTTCTATTCTTTTCCAGAATTTCTTTTCTAATTTCAGAAATAGCATCGGAGTTCTGTTTGTAATTTCCTTGAGAAGCATCACGAAATGTGGAAATTCCATTTTTAATAAAATATCCAACTTCTTTTAATATGCACATACTTAATCTCCATATTTAATTTATAATGCAAATATAGAAATAAAGGGGTGGTGTTTCAAATGATATGCAAATAATTAACATACAGTTACACATTATCTAAAAATAAGTAGTAAAATCGGTTAGTTGATATTATCTTTGTACGAACGCTATATACGGTACACTTAATATCATGAAGAAACTTATATCTATTACCATCTGGGTTGTTCTATTTTCCTGTTTTCAGCAGGTAAAAGCCCAAATCGGGAAGTTTTATTCCACTGACCGTGAATTATCGAGTAGCCTTATCAATCATGTCTACCAGGATAAGAGAGGATTTATCTGGGTCTCGACCGAGGACGGATTGAATAAGTTTGATGGGAATAAGTTCACCATATATAAGCAAAATCCGAACGATACGGCGAGTCTGGCCATCAGTTACATAAAGTCCGTATTTGAAGATAGCCGCGATCGTTTCTGGATACTTGGGTTGGATGTGGTACAGCTATACGAACGGGATATGGACTCGTTCCGGGTGATTCCTTTTCAACTCAAAGGAGGAGTAATGGCTCCGCATACCACGGCAATCATCGAACGGAAGAATAAAGAGATATGGGTCAGCACGCTGGGGCAAGGGGTAATGAAACTCGAAAACAAACAGTTCATACCCGTTGAAGAGGTAAATACGATCATTGAAACCCACTTCATCGAGATGATCTATGAAGACCGGGAACAAAACATCTGGATCAACACAAAGGATAAAGGACTTTTCCTGTATTCGCCGGCTACCCGGAAAGTTCGCAGATTTACGGCTCAGAAACAACTGACCTCGGAAACGATCTCTTCATTTACCGAGGATAAAATGGGGCGGTTGTTCATCGGCACGCTCAACGGCGGCCTGATGCGCCTGAACAGGAGTAAGATGACTTTCGAACCGGTTCCTTATCATAATAAGACAGACCTGAACATAAAAACGCTGATGACCGACAGCCGGAACAGGTTATATATCGGAACGGAAGGAAATGGCGTAAAGCAACTGAACGAGGAAAATAACCGGATCATAGATTGCAATATCAACATCGGGGTTTTCGACTTAAGTTCTTCGAAAATACATTCCATACTGGAAGATAACAACGGGAACCTGTGGTTCGGGATATTCCAGAAAGGGCTTGTGTTTGTGCCTTCCATACAAAACAAGTTTAATTATTACGGATATAAATCGTTCAATAAGAACAGCATCGGATCAGACTGCGTCATGTCAATATGGCAAGACAAAAAAGGTATAATCTGGATAGGCACGGACAACGACGGCTTGTATGCCATTGATGACGACGGAAACCGCCTGGCGCACTTTAAAGAGAAAGACAATAACGGTTCCGCCCCGCTGAGCATTATGTGTATCCTTGAAGACTCCCGTGGCCGGTTATGGGTCGGTTCGTATTTCAACGGATTAGCGTTAATAGATAAGACCACCGGGAAGAGTAAATATATCAGGGAATTCTCCGGTAAGGGAAATAAAGGGAATAACGAAAGGATCTTCTGCCTGATGGAAGACCGGAACAGGCATATATGGGTAGGAACATACGGGTCGGGAGTCTACAAGATGTCTTTATCACAGCAAATACTGGCGCAATACAAGTCTGAAAACGCCGAAAGTGATAATTGGAGTTCCGGCGGGCTATGTAATGACTGGATAAACTGCATCATTCAGGACAGCGACGGGTTGCTTTGGATTGGCACTTGCAACGGGATCAGTTGCCTGGACCCGGAAACGGAAACCTTTATGCCTTTTCCGGGAAAAGGCAATCCGCTAACCAGAGCGTTTGTACACACGATGTTAGAAGACAGAAAGGGTTTTCTCTGGATAGGAACATCCGAAGGATTATACCGCCTGAATAAAAAAGACAAGGAGCTGGTTCTGTATAATATCGAGAAAGGATTGCCGAGTAACGTGATATGTGGTGTTGTTGAAGATAATAGCGGCAATCTTTGGATCAGTACGCATCAGGGTATATCCAGATTGATCATGAGTACTAACACGTTCGTTAATTACTATGCGTCGGATGGTTTGCACGGCAATGAGTTCACCCGGGGAGCATATTTCCAGGACAGGCAAGGAAAGATATACTTCGGAGGAACGAGCGGAATCTCCAGTTTCTTCCCGGATGAGATAACAACGCAAAAAAAGAAACTGAAAGTGGAAATCACCGATTTCATGCTGGCCAACCGCTCCATCCGGAAAGGGGATAAATCGGGTGGAAACGTTATCACGGACACACTGGTCATGGATGCCGTGCAGTTTACACTGGCGCATGACCACAGCTCTTTCAGCCTTGATTTCTCTACCATGGAATTCTCCACTCCCGAAAAAATAATTTATCAGTATAAGCTGGAAGGACTGGATAATGATTGGGTAAACACAAACCCCGGAACGAACCGGGTGACCTACACCAACCTTCCTTCCGGGAAATATACTTTCCTGGTGCGGGCCAAAGAGGACGAAAACCTGTCGGCCATCCGCAATGTGATGATCATCATTACTCCACCCTGGTACCAAACGGGATGGGCAATCCTGGGGTGGACGCTTATTTTATGCGCCATTATATATAGTATAATCATGTACCTGCTTTCGCGCATCAGACACAAACAGGAATTGATGGAAGTCATACACCAGGAAGAGATAAACGAAGCGAAGCTACAATTCTTCATCAACATATCGCACGAGATACGCACTCCGCTGACGTTGATCATCAGCCCGCTGGAAAAGCTGATTGCCGAAGCCGGTCATGAAATCCTGCCCGCTTACCAGATGATCTACCGGAATGCACAACGTATCCTTCGCCTTATCAACCAGCTAATGGACATCCGGAAATTAGACAAGGGGCAGATGAGGCTCAAATTCAGGGAAACAGACCTCGTCGGGTTTATCGACGACTTGGTACAGACGTTCGATTCTCAGGCGCACAAAAAGAACATCAGGTTCACTTTCGAGCATGAGGATAAAGAACTGAAAGCCTGGGTGGATATGAATAATTTCGATAAAGTGCTGATGAATGTATTCTCCAATGCTTTCAAATATACGCCGAACAACGGGGAAATTGTAGTCCGGCTTACACAAGGAACCGACGACAGCGCCTGTGGACCACTGAAGGCATACGTTGAGATCACCGTGACCGATACGGGAATTGGCATCGATAAGGATGAAATGGAATGTATTTTCGAACGCTTCTATCAGGCCAATAATGAATGGAGCAAATCGACTTCAGGAACCGGAATCGGGTTACACTTGTCCCGTTCATTAGTGAAGTTGCACCACGGTACAATAAAAGCCGAAAACAGGGAAGACCGCATGGGAGCCCGGTTCATCATCCGTTTGCCTGTGGGGGCCGGCCATTTGAAAGCCGAAGAACTGGAAGACAGGGAAAACGCGGCGGCAGGCCTCAAACTTCAGGAAAAGAACGATTCGCAGATCCTGCCAGCAACAGACGACAGGCAGGTCGGAAACAAAAAGGGCAGGATAAAGACCAGATACCGGGTGCTCATAGCCGAAGACGACGACGAGATACGCCAATACATCAGCCATGAACTGGGCGCAGAGTTCCATATCAGCGGGTGCAACAACGGCAAGGAAGCGCTGGAGATCATCCTGCGCGAAAAGATCGACCTGGTTATCAGTGACATCATGATGCCCGAAATGGATGGCGTCACCCTCTGTAAGAAGATGAAGCAGAACATCAACGTCAGCCATATTCCGATGATCATGCTGACGGCAAAGTCAAAGGCCGAAGATCGCATAGAAGGACTGGAAGCCGGCGCCGACGCCTATCTCGTTAAGCCGTTCAATACGGAAGTGCTGCGCACAACGGTGTTCAATCTTATTAATAACCGCGAACGGTTGAAGGGACAACGTTCCAACGAGTTGATCATCGAAGAAAAAGTGGATAAGATTGAGCGGAAGTCGAACAATGAAGTTTTAATGAACAAAATCATAAAGGTCATTAACGAACGCCTCTCCGATCCTGCGCTGAATGTCGAAATGCTGGCTGCCTGTGTCGGGTTGAGCCGGGTTCACATGCACCGTAAGCTAAAAGAGCTGACCAATCAGTCGACAAAGAATTTCATCCGGAATATCCGTTTGAAGCAGGCCGCAACCCTGCTGATCAAAAATGACCTTACCGTTTCGGAAGTTGCATACGCCACAGGCTTTGTCAGCATCTCTCACTTTTCCAATTCTTTCAAGGAATTTTATGGAGTATCGCCAACCGAGTATAAGGAAATGGGGGATATAAAAAATGTAGCGTTATGAAAACAACCCGTTTGTTCTGCACTTTACTCATAGCAGGATGTGCAGTTTGCAGTTGTAAAGAGGAAACGGCTAAAGAGGCCGTATTCCATTGGTTTGAATATCAGGGACAAGACCCGTGGTTCGGGAAAGACATGCGCCCGGAAAGGGAGTTCTTTAACCCGGTCGTCAGCGGATTCTATCCCGATCCCAGCATCTGCCGTAAAGGGGAAGACTATTATATGGTGCACTCCACCTTTTCCTATTTCCCCGGCATACCACTGCTGCATAGCCGTGATCTGGTTAACTGGCGGCAGATCGGGAATGTTCTCGATCGCCCCTCACAACTGAATTTACCCGACGGCATCCGGTTAAGCGGCGGTATTTATGCTCCGGCAATTACATACAATGAAGCCAACGGAACATTCTATCTCATTACTACGGCAGTGGACGGTATTGGTAATTTCGTCGTTAAAACCAACGATCCGCTGAAAGGATGGAGCGACCCGATCCGGCTTCCCAAAGTGGGCGGCATTGATCCTTCCCTGTTTTTCGATGATGACGGCAAGGCATATATCGTTCATAATGACGGGCCGGAAGGTGAACCCGAATACAACGGCCACCGGGCTATATGGATCCATGATTATGATCCGGAAACCGATCAGACCTCCGGAACTCCGCAAGTCATTGTTGACGGCGGAACGGATAAAAGCAAAAAACCGGTCTGGATTGAAGGCCCGCATATCTATAAGATAAACAACACGTATTACCTGATGGCCGCCGAAGGCGGAACAGGCATAGACCACTCGGAGGTTATCTTCACGTCCGACAACATAAAAGGCCCATACATTCCGGCAAAAGAAAACCCGATCCTGACACAGCGCGACTTGCCGGAAAACCGCCCTGAAAAGGTGACCAGTACCGGACATGCCGATTTGATACAAACTCCGGCGGGAGACTGGTATGCCGTGTTTCTGGCCTGTCGTCCTTACGAAGGGGATATGTATAATACCGGCCGCGAAACCTTTTTATTGCCGGTGACATGGAAGAACAACATACCTGTTATCCTGTCCGGAGGAGAAGCGGTACCTACCGTCGTCGCTCTGAAAAACCGTAAGCCGGATACTTCCGGCATCACAACCGAACCGTTTACCGGAAACTTTATATGGAGGGATGAATTTAAAGCGGATGAACCGGGAATGAGGTGGCTGTTTATCCGTACGCCCCGGCAACAATGGTGGAAACTGACCGACAAGGGTTTACGGATCACGCCGGACACAACGAGCATTTATACATTGGGAAATCCGACATTCATTGGCTATCGTCAACAACATACCGACTTTACAGCGACCGCGAGTTTATCTTTTAGTCCTGAAAATGAAAAAGATATGGCGGGATTAGTGTGCTATCAGAACGAACGGTTCAATATTGTATTCGGCAGAACCATACGCGAGGGCAAAGCGTGTCTCATTGTGACCCGGACAGCTAATGGCAACCAACAGGAAACAACATACCCGTTAAGCGGCAGTAAAAAAAAGAATCCGCTCCGATTGCGGATAACGGCCAGAGGTGCATTGTACAGCTTCTGTTATCTGAATGAGAACAATGAATGGATACCGGTGGCAACCGATGTGGACGGAAGCATATTGAGTACAAAAAAAGCGGGAGGATTCACGGGAGTAACGATTGGTATGTACGCAGTGAAATGACGGATTATGCTTCCCTCTTTTCTTCCTGCGGGATACGGAACGCTGTGTACAACTGGATGAGCGACCCGATGCTCAAAGCAACCACCCATTCGTTGTTATGCCTGAAAAACATCAAAGCGCCGGCCACTACCAGAAACAAAGCTCCCAGGATCTGCTGCCGCCGTAATCGTTTGATATTCTTATTTGAACCGCGGTATGGCGAGTTAATCTGCGCCAATGCGAACAGACAGGCGCCAATCGTATAAATATATGGAGCCGGCGCCCATCCGGTAATAAAAACAGCTGCTCCAAGCAATGCCATGACGCCGCCGACGGCGTATAATGCGGATATAATTTTATTCATTCTCAAATACGTAAATATCTTCGTCCGGTTTCTTCATCCGGTACTTTTCACGGGCAATCCGCTCAATGGCCCCCGGGTCGGTCACCAACTCATGGAGACGTTTCGTGTATTCTTCGTACTCTTTCCGATATTTCCCGATCTCCCTGTTAAGCGTATTGATCTCCTGCGTATACCGCATACGCCGGATGATACTGTTTTCGTCCAGAAAACCAATAATCACTCCGAAAACAAGTGTCGTAATCAGATACTTGTGTCTACCGATAAACATCCAGACACTCAACAGTCTATCCATATCTGTCTCACTTTGAGATTAATATTGCAAACTTAGATAAAAATCCCGATTTATAAGCGAGTCTTATAAAAGAATAGTTTATTTTATCTAAATACAAGACCACAGTTTTTGCATATTTCCAAGCTCGAAGCTTACATGATACT
>JAIRNG010000015.1 GCA_031258135.1 Mediterranea sp. (in: CFB group bacteria) | reverse complement strand
AGAGAATCAAGAGAACCAAGAGAATAAGAATGGTAATTTCCTTTCCCCCTCTCCTTTGGAGAGGGCCGGGGTGAGGCTGTTTGGGGTGAGCCTGTTTGGGGTGAGGCTTCTTTTCCTTGCCGCCACACTGACTTTAAGCGCACAAACCCATGAACTGGTTATTCAAACCAAAAAACAGGGAGCCGAAATACAATCCACGATGTATGGTTTGTTTTTCGAGGATATCAACTACGGAGCCGACGGCGGACTCTATGCCGAATTGGTGAAGAACCGCTCGTTTGAATTTTCGCAAAACCTGATGGGTTGGAAAACTTTCGGTAAGGTGTCGCTGCATAACGACGGGCCGTTTGAACGCAATCCGCATTATGTCCGTCTGGCGGATCCCGGTCATGCGCATAAGCGTACGGGTATGGAGAATGAAGGCTTCTTCGGCATTGGCGTCAGGAAGGATGCGGATTACCGTTTCTCCGTATGGGCGCGTTTGCCGCAGGGAGGCGCTTCTTCGATACGTGTCGAATTGGTGAAACCCGGCAGTATGGGCGAACGCCATGCTCTTGCTTCACAGGAGTTGGTCATCGACTCGGAAGGCTGGAGGAAATACCAGGTCATCCTGAAAGCGGGAACGACGGAGCCCAAGTCCGTCTTGCGTATATTCCTTACTTCCGCAGCTTCAGTCGACCTGGAACATGTTTCCCTCTTCCCCGTCGACACCTGGAAGGGACACGAGAACGGACTTCGTAAAGACCTGGCGCAGGCGCTGGCTGACATCAAGCCCGGTGTGTTCCGTTTCCCCGGCGGCTGTATCGTTGAAGGTACTGATCTGGAGACCCGGTATGATTGGAAAAAGAGTGTCGGCCCGGTAGAGAACCGTCCGTTGAACGAAAACCGCTGGCATTACACCTTCCCGCACCGTTTCTACCCCGATTATTATCAGAGCTATGGCATGGGGTTCTATGAACTCTTCCTCTTATCCGAAGAGATCGGAGCGGAGCCGCTCCCCGTACTGAGTTGCGGACTGGCTTGCCAGTTCCAGAACAACGACGCTTCGGCGCATGTGGACGTTTGTGATCTGGACGGTTATGTTCAGGACGCCCTTGACCTGATTGAGTTTGCAAATGGAGATGTGACGACGACATGGGGGAGAGTACGCGCCGGAATGGGACATCCTGCTCCGTTCGGCCTCAAACTCATCGGGATCGGGAACGAACAATGGGGGCCTGAATATCCCGAACACCTCGAACCGTTCATCAAAGCCATCCGCAAGGCTTATCCGGACATGAAGATCATCGGTAGCTCAGGCCCGAACTCCGAAGGCAAGGAGTTTGATTACCTGTGGCCGGAGATGAAACGCCTGAACGTGGATTTGGTAGACGAACACTTCTATCGTCCCGAAAGCTGGTTCCTCAGCCAGGGCGCACGTTATGACAACTACGACCGGAAAGGCCCGAAAGTATTTGCCGGCGAATATGCCTGCCACGGCAAGGGAAAGAAATGGAACCACTTCCATGCCGCGTTGCTCGAAGCCGCATTTATGACCGGTATGGAACGGAATGCCGATATCGTCCACATGGCCACCTACGCACCATTGTTCGCCCACGTTGAAGGTTGGCAATGGCGTCCGGATATGATCTGGTTTGATAACCTGAACAGTGTCCGTACGGTCAGCTATCTCGTTCAACAGCTTTTTTCCCTAAACAAAGGCGACCACGTGCTTCCGCTGACCATGGATAAGAAGAATGTGACCGGCGCCGAAGGACAGAACGGACTTTTCGCCGGCGCTGTCTGGGAAAAGAGCGGCGACACCTATATCGTAAAAGTAGTGAATACTTCGGATAAAACACAGCCTGTAGCGTTGAACTTTGCCGGATTGAAAAAGCAGGACCGGCTAAGCGACGGCGTTTGCATCAAACTTCGTTCGTCAGACATCGACGCGGACAATACCATCGGAAATCCTGCAGCTATTGCACCTCAGGAAACATCAATAGCCACTGACGGCCATGTTTTTAATACGGAGCTGGAACCGTATACCTTTGCGATCTATAAGTTTAAGAAAAACGCAGACTGAACACCAGTTAAACACCGGCTAAACACAGAGTCATGGAGTTAAGGGGTTAGTGCTAACTCCTCTAACTCCATGACTCTGTGTTTAACCGCATTTAAAAATTTTCCGCTATATTTGCAGAGGAAAGAACAATAAAACTCTTTATGTCGCGCAAAGAGAGAACAACGCTCAGGAAAAACTCACGGAAACGGAACAGAAAGAAAAGGCGCCTCCATGCGGGCGCTTTCTTTGCGATTGTCATCTGTATACTGCTGGCAGCCGCTGTTTGTTACTCCTACCCATCCATACCCCGGGCCACCGGCTATACCGGTCTGGAGTATCCCGTATCGTATTCTTCCCAACCGGAACAGATCATCGTCCACGCCGGATACGTGGTTTCCTATAACAAGAACCGGAAAATCCCGAACTGGGTATCTTACGAACTGACCATCGACGAGACGATGGGAAAAGAAAAACGGTACGGTAAGTTCATGTCCGATCCATTGGTCAAAGAAGGCGCAGTTACTACGGCAGACTATCGTAACTCCGGGTATGACAAGGGACACATGGCGTCTGCCGCTGATATGAAATGGAGCAATGCCGCAATGAAAGAATCTTTCTATTTAAGCAACATTTGTCCGCAACACCCGAAACTAAACCAGCGCAGATGGAAAGACCTGGAAAATAAAGTGAGGGAATGGGCCATTGCCGATAGCGCCGTCATCGTTATTTGCGGGCCTGTTGTCAACGAATCGCCCCAATGTATCGGCGGCAACAACGTTGTCGTGCCTCACGGTTTCTTCAAGGTCATACTCTCACTCCGCAAAAAGCAACCGGAAGCTATCGGTTTCATATTCCACAATGAACACTGTGTCCAACCTTTACGCTCGTACATCGTATCCATAGACAGTGTGGAAACGGTAACCCGGCTGGACTTTTTTTCTCCCCTGCCCGATGAAACGGAAGATCGGATCGAAGCATACGTAGATACGGCATACTGGGGTTTATCAACGCTTTAACATAAAACTCAAATGAATAGAATACTCAAAATCTTTTCGATTTGCCTGTGTACAGGCCTGACACTGGGAGGAATAGCTTACTATTATTTATTCTTCCCGCAGTTCCACCCCGAAAAAAAAGCCTATGTCTATATAGACCGTGATGATACCGTCGACTCCATATATAATAAAGTAAAAACGGCCGGCAATCCGGATAATCCCGGAGGTTTCCGGTGGATAGCCGGATACAAAAAGTACGGAGACCATATCTGTACCGGATGTTACCTCATTGAACCGGGCGATAACGCATATCGTCTGTACCAGCGCCTGGCGGGAGGAGTTCAAACCCCGGTCAGCCTGACCGTCGGAAGCGTGCGTACCTTCGACCGGTTGGCGCACAATGTCGGTAACCGGTTAATGATCGATTCCGCCGAAATCGCCTGCCGGTTGAACGATCCCGTATTTATCAAATCTCTTGGCTATACAAAAGAGACCCTGTATGGCTTCTTTATCCCTGACACCTACGAAGTGTACTGGGATATGAGTGTGGACGATTTTTTCGCCCGCATGAAAAAGGAACACAAGCGTTTCTGGAACAGGGAACGCTTAGCCAGAGCCAAAGCCATCGGCCTGACCCCGGAACAGGTTTGCACCCTGGCGTCCATCGTAGATGAAGAAACCAACTATGCTCCGGAAAAACCGGCCGTCGCGGGTTTGTACCTGAACCGCCTGCGCAAAGGCATAGCCCTGCAGGCCGACCCGACCGTAAAGTTCGCCCTGCAGGATTTCAAACTCAGGCGGGTAACCCATGCACACCTTAAGGTCAACTCCCCTTATAATACATATAAAAACAGGGGATTGCCCCCGGGCCCGATCCGTATACCCTCGCTCAAGGCCATTGACAGCGTGCTAAACTACGAAAAGCACAACTATTTATACATGTGCGCCAAGGAAGATTTCTCCGGCTCACACAACTTCGCCACCACCCTTGCCGAACACATGGCCAATGCAAGGAGATATTGGAAAGCGCTCAATGACAGGAAGATTTATCAGTGATCCCATGATAAACCGGCGCTAAAAATATATCTTTGTGCAACAGTTGTAACAGAGTTATACAAATTGAAGATTCAACTATATGAGTAAACAACTCCTACTTGGCGACGAAGCCATTGCACAGGCGGCGCTGGACGCCGGACTATCGGGCGTTTACGCCTATCCCGGCACCCCATCGACTGAAATCACGGAATACATTCAGTCCGCACCCGCCACGATGCAGAAAAACATACACAGCCGTTGGGCGTCCAACGAAAAGACAGCGATGGAAGCCGCTTTGGGTATGTCATTCGTGGGCAAACGCGCCCTCGTATGTATGAAGCACGTAGGGATGAATGTAGCTGCGGACTGTTTTGTGAACTCAGCCGTAACCGGAATAAAAGGCGGGCTGATCGTTCTGGCGGCGGACGACCCGGGCATGCACTCTTCGCAAAACGAACAGGACAGCCGTTTCTATGGAGACTTTGCACTTATCCCCATGTACGAACCCGCCAACCAGCAGGAAGCCTACGACATGGTGTACAACGGATTTGAGTTCTCCGAACAAACCGGCGAACCGGTACTTATGCGTATCGTTACCCGTCTGGCGCACTCGCGCTCAGGCGTAGAACGTAAACCGCAGAAACCACAAAACCAACCGGCGTTCAGCGAAGACCCCCGTCAGTTCATCCTGCTGCCGGGCAATGCCCGCAAGCGTTACAAAGCTTTGCTGGAGCAACAGGATACATTCGTCAAGGCTTCGGAAGAATCACCATACAATACATACACCGACGGACCGGACAGGAAACTCGGAATCATCGCCTGCGGTATTGGCTACAACTACCTGATGGAAAGCTATCCCGAAGGCTGCGAACATCCGGTATTGAAGATCGGACAGTATCCGCTACCTAAAAAACAACTCCTGCAATTAGTTGAGTCGTGCGATGAAATCCTTGTACTGGAAGACGGCCAGCCATTTGTAGAAAAACAATTGAAAGGTTATCTGGGCATCGGCGTAAAAGTAAAAGGACGGTTAGACGGCACACTCTCGCAGGATGGCGAGCTGACCCCCGACAACGTTGCCCGCGCGGTAGGCAAAGAGAACAGACCGGCGTTCGCCATGCCGGACCTGGTAACGATGCGCCCACCTGCATTATGCGACGGCTGTGGACACCGTGACGTATATACCGTACTTACGCAGGTGCTGAAAGAAGAGTACCCGTCGCATAAAGTGTTCAGCGACATCGGTTGCTACACGCTGGGAGCCAATGCACCATTCAATGCCATTAACTCCTGCGTAGATATGGGAGCGTCCGTCACCATGGCTAAAGGCGCTGCCGATGGAGGCCTGCATCCGGCCATAGCTGTAATCGGCGACTCGACCTTCACCCACTCCGGAATGACCGGGCTGCTGGACTGCACAAACGAAAACAGCAATGTCACTATCGTTATCTCAGACAACGAAACCACCGCCATGACCGGAGGACAAGATTCGGCCGGAACAGGAAAGATCGAATCCATCTGTATCGGATTGGGTGTTGATCCTGCACACATCCGCGTTGTTGTTCCATTGAAGAAGAATCACGGAGAAATGGCGCAGATCATCCGCGACGAAATCAATTACAAAGGCGTATCGGTCATCATACCGCGCAGAGAATGTATCCAGACACTGAAACGCAAAAAAAAGCACGAATGAAAAAAGATATCATATTATCAGGCGTCGGCGGGCAAGGGATACTGTCCATCGCAACAGTGATCGGACAAGCCGCCCTCAGAGACGGGCTATACATGAAGCAAGCCGAAGTACACGGCATGAGTCAGCGTGGAGGAGACGTACAGTCCAACCTGCGCATCAGCGACCAACCGGTTGCATCCGACCTGATCCCTTCGGGACAATGCGATCTCATCATCTCCCTTGAGCCGATGGAAGGCCTGCGCTACCTGCCCTACCTGAGCAAAGACGGCTGGCTGGTGACAAACGAAACCCCGTTCATCAACATCCCCAACTATCCCGCTGAGACCGACATCATGGCGGAGATAAACAAACTGCCGAAGAAAGTGATCCTTAACGTAGATAAAATTGCCAGAGAGACAGGTGCGGCCCGCGTTGCCAACATCGTACTGCTGGGAGCGACTACCCCCTTCCTGGGCATCGACTATACGAAGATACAGGATAGTATCCGCGATATATTCGCACGCAAGGGAGAAGCCATTGTTGAAATGAACCTCAAAGCGCTGGATGCGGGAAGGAGACACAGTGCCGACAGCCTCACCCCAACCCTCTCCAAAGGAGAGGGAGGTTGAAAGAAAGATATAGCCTCACCCCAACCCTCTCCAAAGGAGAGGGAGATTGAAAGAAAGATATAGCCTCACCCCAACCCTCTCCAAAGAAGAGGGAGATTGAAAGAAAGATATAGCCTCACCCCAACCCTCTCCAAAGGAGAGGGAGATTGAAAGAAAGATATAGCCTCACCCCAACCCTCTCCAAAGGAGAGGGAGATTGAAAGAAAGATAATCCTGTAAAGTAAAGATATGAGTAACAAGTATATCAAAAATGACAAACAGCCTGTGGTAACTCCCTCCTCCCTCTCCTTTGGAGAGGGTCGGGGTGAGGCTGTTGGCGCTTTTAATGACAAACAGCCTGTGGTAACCCCCTCCTCCCTCTCCTTTGGAGAGGGTCGGGGTGAGGCTGTTGGCGCTTTTTGGGAAGAAATAGAAACGGCAAGCCGTGAGAAGCTACAGGAGCTACAACTCCGGCGGCTGAAAAAGACAATAGAAATCGCCGCTCACTCTCCGTTCTACAAAAAAGTATTTGAAGGGAACGGAATCACCCCAGACTCCATACAGACGTTGGAAGACCTGAAGAAAATTCCTTTCACCACCAAAGCGCAGATGCGCGACAATTACCCTTACGGACTGGTTTCGGGCGAGTTGAAGAATGCCGTACGCCTGCACTCGTCAAGTGGTACGACAGGCAATCCCACTGTTATCTTCCATTCGCAGCACGACCTGGACTCCTGGGCAAACCTCGTAGCCCGTTGCCTGTACATGGTGGGACTTCGTAACACCGACGTTTTCCAGAACAGTTCCGGTTATGGCATGTTCACCGGAGGGCTCGGATTCCAATACGGAGCGGAACGCCTGGGTGCGCTCACCGTACCTGCCGCTGCCGGAAACAGTAAACGGCAGATCAAGTTCATTACAGACTTCGGAACAACCGCCCTGCATGCCATTCCCAGTTATGCCATCCGTTTGGCGGAGGTGTTCCAGGAAGAAGGCATAGACCCGCGAAGCGCCGGTCTGACCACATTGATCATCGGCGCGGAACCTCATACGGACGAGCAACGCAAAAAAATCGAAAAGATGCTGGGTGTGAAAGCGTACAACAGTTTCGGGATGTCCGAAATGAACGGCCCCGGCGTCGCCTTTGAATGTAAAGAGCAAAACGGCATGCACCTCTGGGAAGACTGCTTCCTGGTGGAGATCATCGACCCGGATACGGAAGAACCCGTGCCCGACGGAGAAATCGGAGAGCTGGTACTCACTACGCTCGACAGGGACATGATGCCCCTTCTTCGCTACCGCACCCGCGACCTTACCCGTATTATCCCCGGCGAATGTCCCTGCGGACGCACGCATATCCGCATCGACCGGATCAAAGGCCGCAGCGACGACATGTTCATCATTAAGGGAGTGAATATCTTTCCGATGCAGGTAGAAAAGATATTAGTGCAATTCCCCGAGCTGGGCAGCAATTACCTGATCACACTCACCACGCGCGACAATCAGGATGAAATGGTGGTTGAAGTAGAACTCAGCGACCTTTCCACCGATAACTACATTCAGTTGGAGAATCTTCATAAAGCCATTACCCGCCAACTGAAAGACGAAATATTAGTCACTCCCAAGGTTAAGCTCGTCAAAAAAGGCTCCCTGCCGCAAAGCGAAGGAAAAGCCGTCCGGCTGAAAGACCTGAGGGATAATATATAGGAGGGAAGGAGGGAAGAAGTTATAGGAGTTATCAGGCGCTTCGCGCCTTAGCTCAGATGGTATTTGAGCTTTAACTCCTAACGAGCGAAGCGAGTGATAACTCCTTTAATTCCTGACTCCTGATTTAAATTTTAATTATTTATATTCATTTAATCCGTTTTGTTATGAAGAAAAAACTACTGTTATTAGCTATTTCGGTTCTATCCGTATCCATACAGGCTCAGACCCGTCTTAAATGGAATGCCCTGTACTGGGCGGCCGGCGTGGTTAATATGTCGGCAGAGACTAAACTCGCAGATAAATGGACACTCAATGGAGACCTGGTATATTCCCCATGGGAAAGCCTTGACGGTAACCCGATGAAATTCGGACAGGCAATCGCAGAAGGGCGCTTTTATCCCCGGGGAACATTCAATGGCTTCTACGTGGGGGCTTACGGTGCATACCACCACATGTTCAAATTCACCAAATGGAACTATATCAATAAAGACAATTACCAGAGAGGCAAGGGTATGTCTTTCGGCGCTACCCTGGGTTATCAGCTTAAGATCAGCGACCGCTGGGGATTGGATATGTACGCCGGCTACGGCTGGCAACACTCCGACTATAAAGGCTATAAGAAATCTACGGGAGAAATGTATGTCGATACGAACGGTAGCGGAGAATGGTTGCCGTACAAGTTAGGCGTAGCCTTTACCTATCGATTGGGAGAATAAGAGTTGTTCCAATAAAAAAAGCCGCACCGATGATGTGATGAAACTCCGTATGACATGATTTGAGTACTCGTCCTCTTTGTAATCCACCGGTTTAAAACTGTCCCTAAGGATGTGGCCCGCCATTGAGAAACGAAGTTTGTCTCGGTTTCCAGTTTAATTAGTGAGTTTCCCTATCTAACCGATGCGGCTAATTTTTATATAACAAAGATAGATACTTTTTATCATATAAACAAGAAAAAAGACGGTTTATTTAAAAAGAGCAGAAGAAGGTGAAGGAGATATCAGTTCGTTGGGCTTGAATGAATAATAACTTTCTCATTGGTTTAAAGGAATGATTTCCGCAGAACCCTGATACCTGTTACGTGTTTGCTTTGCGCGAGTTGATTGCGTAATGTCCGTTTGTCTACAATCACCTTTTTTTCTGCCGAAGAAGCGTGCAGCAAATGCAACATGCCGTTCCGGCGGATGGCGATCCCCATATGACTTACGTCCAATCCGTCGATACCGGTGGTAAGCATGACGATGTCGCCGTCTTTGATCCATGGAAAGCCTTCATCGGGCAATTTCCGTTTCGGTATCCGGCATATCTTTTGTCCGGTGAGTTTCTTTTCCGTTTCAAGTATCCGGGTTATGTTTTCCGGATTGTTCTTCAGGTGTTTGTAGTTGTCCGGATGACCCGACATGAAGAACAGCCGGACGGTGTCTGTGTCCTGACTGTGTATAGCGGTTATATCCTCAATAACTCCTTTCCTGATATTATCATTGACCCAGTCCGTGGCATAATGCAGACGGGATGCGTATCCATCGAGAACGCCTCCGCGATAACGGATTCTTTGCAGTTGTCCGGCGAAATTCTCTTCAGAGAACGTTCCGTTTTCCTTCGCACACAGGGACATGGCCAACACACTTTCGACAAAGGTCGTGCAGTCCAGCTCCGAACGGCTCGTGAACAGTTCTTCCTGTGCGGTTCTTTCCAGCGTATGCGCTACATAGGGCGTTCCCAGGAGAGTTAATCCGTATTTCAGCATGAGGTTATCTTCCTGCAGTTCTTCCCTTAGCCATTTTTCCAACTCTTCCGTCCATTGACGCTTGTAGGGGAAATTATCGCGGAATCCCCAGCCATGGCCACCCACAGGATAGGTATGCAGGGCTGCCCGCACGTTGTTCCGGACCAATGCCAGGTAGTAGTTCACGCCATTGAGTGGCGCTACTGCGCCGTCATCGGAAGAGAGCGTTATAAATGCTTTCGGGGTTTCCGGAGTTACCTGTAACTCATTCGAGAATTTCTTTTCCAATCCGGCCGACGGTGATTTGCCCAGCAGGTTCTCCCGTGATCCGGCATGCGTATAGCCCGGATCCATAGTAATAACCGGATAGAGCAATACCTGAAAATCGGGACGGGTTTCCCTGCTGCTGTAATGAGTGGCCAGTGTGGATGCCAGGTGCCCGCCGGCAGAAGCGCCCATGACGCCCACCCTGTCCGGATCGACGTTCCACTCACTTGCATGCCGGCGTACCAGGCGAATGGCCTGTTCGGCATCCGACAGGGGTATTTCATAATGGCCATTGGGCATTCTGTACTTCAGAATGACGTATGTGATATGCTGGGCGTTAAACCATGGCGCCATATCGAATCCTTCGTGGTTCATGGCTAAACGGACATAGCCTCCTCCGGGGCACATAATAATGGCTATGCTGTTCGGGACGCCGGATCTGAATACGGTAATGGCCGGTTCATGCACGTTGGCTACGCGTCCGTTCTCCAGTTGTTGCTCTTCACCCTCCAGCCCATTGCTGTTTGGCGCTCCGTCAGGCCATAAAGACATTTCAACCGGTTTTTGCGCATATATGCCGGTGGCCATGGCTAACAGGGAGATGATCAGCGCCTTTTTCATATTACTTATCGGTTTGCATATCGCCTTCAATAAACAGGCGGATCATTTCCGTCTTTGCATTGGTACGGATAGTGATCGATTTCTTGAAGTATCCGGCAAAGTATCCCGTTCCGTTGTACGTCACTTTTACGATTCCGGTTTTTCCGGGCATTACCGGTTCCTTGGTATACTCAGGCTCGGCGCAACCGCATGATGCAATCGCCTGATGAATGACCAACGGGGCATCGCCTACGTTAGTAAAAGTAAATGTTCCGGTCACGACAGGGTCGCTTTCCGGAAAAGTCCCGAAGTTGTGCGTCGTTTTATCAAACTTGATCTCTGCGCCACTTTTGGCACAGGCATAATTAATGCCGGCAATCAACAGTAAGATAAGAAATAATGTCTTCTTCATTTAAGTCTTTAATTAGCGTTTACGGAAAACAAAGATAAATCTTTTTTTTTGTTCATCCGGCAAATGCGCAGTTTTTTTCTATCGGCGCTCCGATGCCGTCACCTTCCGGGGGCTGTACCATTTTCAAAACGGGAAAGCTCCGCGTCGACATACATGGAGCTTTTTCAAAACGGGAAAGCTCCAATCCTGCAGGGTTGTAACTTTTTTCGTCCGGATGGCATAAATCCTGCAGGATTGGAGCTTTTTTAAAACCGGAAAACGCAAATCCTGCAGGATTGTAACTTTTTTTCGTCCGGATGGCGTAAATCCTGCAGGATTGTAACTTTTTCAAAACCGGAAAACGCAAATCCTGCAGGATTGTCATTTTTTTTCGTCCGGATGACGCAAATCCTGCAGGATTGTAACTTTTTTTCGTCCGGACGGCTCTGCACCGGCATATATGATCATTATGAATTAACGGTTTGCATCTCCCGGTTGATAGCGTCGATATAATCCAGTATTTCATTTCGTCCCTGCCTGCTTTCGGACGAAGAAATAAAGTAAGGGGGCAACTCCTCCCATTGGAGACGTAGCCGGCGCAAATACATTTGTATGTTGCCGTTCAGTTTGCCGCTCTTGAGTTTATCGGTCTTGGTGAACACGATGGAGAAGGGAATCCCGTTCTCGCCCAACCACTCCATAAACTCCATGTCTATTTTCTGTGGCTCGAGGCGACTGTCTATTAAAAGAAACAGATTCGTCATCTGTTCACGCTCAAGGATATAATCTTCTATGATTTTACGGATCTGTTCCTGGCCTTTCATGCCGCGGCGAGCGTATCCATATCCGGGAAGGTCGACAATATACCAACTCTTGTTGATCAGGAAATGGTTGATCAGCATTGTTTTTCCGGGTGTGGCCGAGGTCATCGCCAAGCCTTTCCGTCCGGTAAGCATGTTGATCAGGCTTGACTTGCCGACGTTGGAACGTCCGATAAATGCATATTCGGGAAATGTCCCCACCGGACATTTCTCCACATCCGTATTACTGATTACAAACTCAGCGGTCTTGATATCCATAGTTTTTGTTTTTATTAGATGACGCCCTGCTACCCGCCCACATACCCGCAAAAGTAAGCGCTCCGTTCAGCATAAGCAACTCATATCCGAATGTATATTGGAAATAAACGCTTGTCAGCCGGTTGAGCGCGAAGCATATCAGGGGCGAAGCCATTGCGATATAAGGCGTCCATCCGTCTCTTGCCCTCCGGCGGGTGAACAACCCGAAACTGAACATGCCCAGCAATGGCCCGTAAGTATACGAAGCGATGATATATATGGCGTCGATGACACTTTTATTATTTACGATACGGAAGAAGCAGATGAACGCCACCAGAACGACGGACATGATGAGGTGCACCTTCCGGCGTTTCCTGCGTGCAATATCTTCCGGGGCTTTATCCGTATGCAGAATGTCCACACAAAAGCTGGTGGTCATGGAGGTCAGGGCGGAGTCCGAATTACCGAACGCCGCAGCGATGATACCTATGGTAAATAACACCGATACGGATTGGCCCAGATAGCCCTGTGTGGCAAGCATCGGCAGGATGTCGTCATTCATCGGAGGGAGCTCCAGTTGCATCCCGCCGGCAAGAACAAGCAACAGGATACCTGAACTAAGGAACAGCAGGTTTAGCGGAATGAATGAAAATCCATAGCAGTACATGTTCTTCTGCGCCTCTTTCAGGTTGCGGCACGTCAGGTTCTTTTGCATCATGTCCTGATCCAGGCCCGTCATCACAATCACGATGAAGATTCCACTGAAAAACTGCTTGAAGAAGTTCTGTCCGGATACCCAGTCGTCAAACACAACCATGCGCGAATGTTCGTTTTCCATTATGGTCCGAACCAGGCCTTGCATATCCAGGTCAAGACGCTGTGCAATGGATATGATAATGAAGATCAACGCCACAAACAGGCAAAGTGTTTGCAGCGTGTCCGTCCATACAATGGTTTTAATCCCGCTTTTCTGCGTATAGAACCAGACGAGCATAACAGCTCCTGCGGCAATGGCCCAGAAAGGGACGTTCATTTCCCGGAACACACAGGTGTACAGGATCAGGCATACCAGATAGAGTTTGGCAGCCGTCCCCAACATACGCGAAAGCAGGAAGAACAACGACCCCGTACAGTATGTCCGGATACCGAACCGGTGACCTAAATAAGTATATATGCTGGTCAGATTAAGGCGATAATAGAGGGGAAGCAGCACGTGCGCCACGATCAGATAACCAAAGAAGAAGCCGGCCACCACCTGCATATAGGTCATGTCCATGCCCCGAACCATGCCGGGTACCGAGACAAAAGTCACCCCCGAAACGGATGCCCCGATCATTCCGAATGAAACGACATACCACGGCGATTTGTTCTCTCCCCTGAAGAAGGCCGCGTTGGAACCGCCCCTTCTTCCTGTGATCCGGGCTATGAGCAGCAAAGCCGTGAAGTAGCAAATGACAGTGACGATGATTATCATGCTGCAAAGATAGTTATTTATGTCAATCAGGAGTTAAGGAGTTAAAGGAGTTATCGCTTCGCACCTTAGCCCGGATGGTAGTTAAGCTTTAACTCCTAACGAGCGAAGCGAGTGCTAACTCCTTTAACTCCTGACTCCTGATTTTTAAGTTTTAAGTTCCGGGGCTTTGGGCATAAGGGCCGGATTGTGTATCTTTGAGCGCTCGGAGCGATCCGGGAACTTAAAATTTATAACTAAAGACTTAACCGGTGAATCAAGAATATCCTTCGATGCTATTGGAGAAAGCGGTGAACGAGTTCTCCAGACTGCCGGGTATCGGGCGGAAAACAGCCATGAGGCTTGTGCTCCATCTGCTCCGGCAGGAGATAGGTGTGGTGGAAGCGTTCGGCCATGCAATGATCACGTTGAAACATGAAGTGAAATATTGCAAGGTATGCCATAATATATCCGACACGGAAGTCTGCCGGATCTGCGCCAATCCTCAACGTGACGGTTCCACGATTTGTGTTGTGGAGAATATCCGCGATGTGATGGCGGTGGAAGGAACCCAGCAATTCCGCGGATTGTATCATGTATTGGGCGGGGTGATCTCACCGATGGATGGAGTAGGGCCGGGCGATTTACAGATAGAAAGCCTGGTCGACAGAGTGAACCGGGGTGGGATCAATGAAATCATTCTGGCTCTGAGTTCCACAATGGAGGGTGACACAACGAACTTCTACATTTACCGGAAGCTCGGCGAAACGAACGTTAAACTCACTGTGATCGCCCGCGGGATCTCTATCGGCGACGAGTTGGAATACACCGATGAGGTTACGCTGGGACGTAGCATCGTTAATCGGATCCCCTTTAAATAAATAACCGGTAGTATGTTTAAGCAAACAATACGAAATCTGAAAATGCAATATGGCCTGTTTTGGCTGTTGCCGGTTTTGTTGTCGATAGCCTGTGAAACCGATTTTCTTCCTGTGGGACTTTATGCCGGTGATCCGCAGATGACGTATGCCTGGGAGACTGCGGGTATATTGACCGTCATTGTATGTGTGCCTTTGTCGTTAAGACTGTTTAGCGTTGCGCTTAAAAAAAAGAAGATAGACGAGGCTCACCTGACCGGGGCGCTATCCGGCTATGTCTTTTGGAGTGGAGTTCGTCTGGGCCTGTTGGAGATCGCGGCGCTTCTGAATGTTTTTGTATATTACTCTACGCTTGGCAATGTCGGCGCTTTCTGTGGCCTGATAGCCCTTACCGCTTCGGCCTTTTGCCTTCCCGGCGAGAAGCGTATGCGTGAAGAATTAAACCTAACGAATGGAAAATAGTTTTATGCCGGCATCATACCTGTCAAACGATCGTATCTATCTCCGGGCCGTAGAGCCGGAAGACCTGGATATATTCTACCGGATGGAGAATGACCCCGCTTTCTGGGAAATCAGTAGCTTGACAGCGCCCTATTCCCGTTACGTACTGAAGCAGTATATTAAAAACTTAGTCAACGATATATACGCGGACAAGCAGCTTCGCCTTATGGTAGTGCGCCGCAACGACCAGGCCGTTATGGGCGCCATCGACCTGACGGATTTTGTCCCGCTCCATTCGCGGGCGGCCGTGGGCGTCGCCCTTCTGAAGGAGTACAGGGGAAACGGCTATGCCAAAGACGCCTTGTCTTTATTATGCGATTACGCTTTTGGCTTTTTGCGTATAAAACAACTCTACGCCAATATTCCGGTTGATAACGAAGCCAGCCGGAGTTTGTTCGGCAAATCCGGCTTTCAGGATTGCGGAATAATGAAAGCATGGCTGCAAGCCGGCAAAGAATATAAGGATGTGGTCATGATGCAGCTTATCCGGTAATGTATAACGACCATACCATCAAACAGCGAAAGTTTTATAGTATTATTGTCTTATAAATTCAGAGATCATGAAGAAACATTTTATTTTTCTGTTAGGCGTCGTCCTTACCGTTACGCCTGTCTGTGCACAGCGGAGCGCGCAAAGCAAAGTCGAGACCAAAAGTCTGTTCAGCAAAGTACTGAACGCAGAACGCGACTACACCATCTATCTTCCTAAAAGCTACGGAACCGATACGGATAGGAAATACCCCATCCTCTACCTGCTCCATGGCATGACTGATAACAGTACGCAATGGTATAACCGCGGGCACCTTAAAGATGTAATGGATTTGCTTACCGCCTCCGGCGAAGCCTGCGAGATGATCGTTGTTACCCCCTGTGCCGGTGGAAGCATCGAAAGCGGTGCATGGAACGGATACTTCGATATGCCGGGATGGAAGTACGAAACCTTCTTCTTTACCGAATTTCTGCCTTATATAGAAAGCGCTTACCGTGTGATCGGGAATAAACAGACCCGTGCTGTCGCAGGCCTGTCGATGGGTGGCGGAGGATCGGCTTCATACGCACAGAAACATCCGGAATTGTTCTCATCCGTATATGCCATGAGCGCATTGATGAATATTCCTGCCGAAAGAGCCGTGCCGGACAAAAGCGCCAAAGACAAACGCGCATTGTTATACCTGTCTGTCATCGAAAACAATTGCATTGCTTTTGTAGATAAGGCCGGTGACGCCCTCAGGGATCAATTACGTAGCGTCGCCTGGTTTGTGGATTGTGGCGATGACGACTACCTGCTCGACCGGAATATAGAATTTACCCAAGCCATGCGCAGGGCGGGCATTCCCTGCGAATTCCGTATCCGTAACGGCGGTCATGGCTGGGAGTACTGGAATCAGGCGCTTTACATCTGCCTGCCTTTTGTGACACGTAATTTTAAGTAAGAGTCCATACGGGCTAACGTCAGCTAAGGGCTTCTCTTACTTTCTGAATGGAGGCTTGACCACCCTCGCTTTCTGCTTGCGTCCACGAACATCGATGTACAGTTCCGTACCGCGTTCGGCGTACCCGGACTTTACATATCCCATGCCAATACCTGTTTTACGCATTGGCGACATTGTTCCCGAAGTAACCACCCCCGCCGGATCGCCGTTGCCATCAACAATTGCATAGCCCTGGCGGGGAATAGCGCGGTCGATCATCTCGAAGGCGATCAGCTTGCGCACAGTTCCTTCATTCTTCTGCTTCTCAAGCGCCGGACGATTGATGAAGTCTTTCCCGTCCACAAACTTGGTGATCCATCCCAGGCCTGCTTCGATAGGGGAAGTCGTATCATCCAGATCATTGCCATACAGGCAGAATCCCATTTCAAGGCGAAGGGTATCCCGGGCGCCTAACCCTATCGGTTTAATGCCATACCCAGCTCCCGCTTTAATGATGGCGTCCCAGATTCCGGTTGCATGTTCCGGATAGAAATAAAGCTCAAATCCCCCTGCCCCGGTATAACCGGTATTGGAGATGATCACGTCTTTTACTCCCGCAAGCTCACCCACTTTAAAGGTGTAATAAGGTATGGCGGACAGATCGACCGCTGTCAGTTCCTGTAAAAGTTTTGCGGCTTCCGGCCCTTGCACGGCAAGCTGCGCCATACGGTCGGAGGCATTTTCCATTTCGGCTCCCGCCGTATTATGTTTCACGCACCAGTCCCAATCCTTCTGAATGTTCGAGGCATTGACCACCAACAGGTATTTCTCCTGTTCGTATCGATACAACAGGAGATCATCTACAATCCCCCCATCTTCATTCGGGAAACAGGTGTATTGGATTTTACCGGGGGTCAACGCAGCCACATCGTTGGACGTAATCCGTTGCAGAAAGTCCAACGCATGAGGGCCCTTTACCCAGAACTCGCCCATGTGCGAAACATCAAAAACGCCGACGGCATTGCACACCGTCAGATGCTCATCGACGATTCCGGAATATTCGATAGGCATGTTGTATCCGGCAAACTCATGCATCTTAGCTCCCAGGGCTATATGCTTTTCCGTAAATGGGGTCACCCCACAAAGCCTCACCCCGGCCCTCTCCAAAGGAGAGGGAGAAGGAATTACCTTTTCTTTATCAATCATTGAATTTATATTTATTATTAATACAATCGTTTACTTTTCCATCACATCACATCCCTTCTCCCTCTCCTTTACATCCCCTCTCTCCCCTTTGGAGATCACATTCCTTCCCCCTCTCCTTTGGAGAGGGTCGGGGTGAGGCTTGAAATCTTCACGATTACCTGCACGGCTTTCTCCATGCTTTGTACCGGTATAAATTCATACCGTCCGTGGAAGTTCAGTCCGCCGGCAAAAATGTTCGGACAGGGAAGCCCTTTGAACGAAAGCTGCGCTCCATCGGTTCCCCCCCGGATGGGTTTCACGTTTGGTTTCACGCCCACGGCCTTCATAGCGGCAAACGCCACATCAACCACGTGCATGACGGGTTCGATCTTCTCCCGCATATTGTAGTACTGATCTTTTATCTCTACCGACACCCGCCGGTCGCCCAATTCCGTATTCATCCGTTTCACAAGACGTTCGATCTCCTGTTTGCGCATCCCGAACTTTTCACGGTCATGGTCACGGATAATATAGCCGACCGTAGTCGTCTCGACATCGCCCGCAACTCCCACCAGATGATAGAACCCTTCATATCCTTCCGTATGTTCGGGCGTTTCCCCGGCGGGGAGCGACGATATAAAGCGGTTGGCCAGTAACATGGAATTGATCATCTTATCTTTGGCATATCCGGGATGTACGTTCCGTCCTTTGAAGGTCACCTTAGCCGAAGCCGCGTTGAAGTTCTCATATTCCAGTTCGCCAACCTCGCCGCCATCCACGGTATACGCCCACGCACAGCCGAACTTTTCCACATCAAACCGATGGGCGCCCAGGCCGATCTCTTCATCCGGGTTGAACCCGATACGTATCTTACCATGTTTGATTTCGGGATGTTGTTGCAAATATGCAACAGCAGATATGATCTCGGCAATGCCGGCTTTATCATCCGCACCAAGAAGCGTCGTTCCATCCGTCACGATCAGATCTTCTCCCACGTGCTCCGATAATTCGGGGAAGTGAGCCGGAGACAAAACGATATTCCCTTCTGCAGAAAGGACTATATCTTTCCCGTCATAGTTCCGTACGATACGCGGATTCACATGCCGTCCACTCATATCCGGGCTTGTGTCCACATGGGCGATAAACCCGATCACAGGCGTCTGCCTGTCCGTATTTGCCGGAAGGGCGGCAAAGAGATAACCGTTGTCGTCCAGCGTTATCTCTTCCAACCCCAAATCTTCCAGTTCGGTTTTCAGATACCTGACGAACTCCATTTGCCCGGGGGTGCTGGGCGTTACCCCTGTGTTTTCGTCAGACGTCGTATCAAAACCGGTGTATTTCAAAAAACGTTTCGTCACGTCCATAACCATTGACACTTGAAAGTTGAGCGGCAAAGATAGTTATTTTCCGGTCAATCGCGTTATTTGAATTTTTTTATTCCTTTATCCGCAGGTGTGGATTCAACGATGCTGACGGCATAACCTCCACTGGGCGCCAGTTTCGTGGAGATCTCCGTTTTGGAGGTCACCCATCCCTTTTTGATCTGGTAGGATGCCGGATTATGGATATAGTCGGCGTCCTTCCCATCGGCATACCATGTAGCGATATATTGCTTTCCGGGTTCAAGGAAATCCAGCGTAATGGTCGAGGTACGCGGGTTTTCATCCGTGATCCCTCCGACAAACCATTTGTCCGTTCCTTTTGCCTTACGGGCAATGGTGATATAATCTCCCGGTTCCGCTTCCAGGTATTTGCTTTCATCCCAGTCAACGGCCACATCTTTAATAAATTGGAAGGCATCCATATGGCGCTCATAACTTTCGGGAAGGTCGGCAGCCATCTGCAAGGGGCTGTACAGGGTTACATACAGCGCCAATTGCTTAGCCAGGGTGGTATGCACAAAACTGTGTTTACCCTCGCCCAGGAAGGTCAGCTTCGTATCGAAGATACCCGGAGTGTAGTCCATCGGCCCGCCTATCAGGCGATTGAATGGCAATAGCGTAGTGTGGAACGGTTTGCTGCCGCCGAACGCTTCGTATTCGGTTCCACGGGCAGCCTCATTACCGATCAGGTTGGGATATGTGCGGCAAAGTCCGGTAGGGCGGACGGCTTCGTGCGCATTGACCATGATCCTGTAATCGGCGGCTTTCGTTACGGCGTATAGATAATGGTTGTTCATCCACTGTCCATAGTGATGTTCGCCACGCGGAATGATGTTACCGACATAGCCGCTCTTGACCGCATTATAGCCATGATCTGCCATGAACCGGTAGGCCTTGTCCATGTGGCGTTCGTAATTACGTACGGAAGAAGATGTTTCATGGTGCATCATCAGTTTCACCCCTTTGGATGCGGCATATTTGTTCAGTTCCACCAGATTGAAATCCGGATATGGAGTGACGAAGTCAAAGACGTAATCTTTTGATTTACCGAACCAGTCTTCCCAACCTTCGTTCCAGCCTTCTACCAGAACCTGATCGAACCCATGTTCGGCGGCGAAGTCGATATAGCGTCTTACCTTTCCGTTATTAGCGGAGTGTCTGCCGTTAGGCTTTACCTTTGTATAATCGGTCACGCCCAGCTTCACGGAAGCCAGTTCATCGGTATATGCCCATGATCCGTATCCCGTGATCATCTCCCACCATACGCCAATGTATTTCACGGGTTTAATCCAGGATGTATCTTCGTACTTGCAGGGTTCATTCAGGTTCAGCGTCATGCGTGAAGCCAGAACGTCACGGGCGTCATCACTGACGATAACCGTACGCCAGGGCGACAGGCAAGGCGTTTGCATATATCCTTTATAGCCTTGTACATCGGGCGTCAACCATGATTTGAATACCAGGTTCTTATCGTCAAGGTTAAGGTGCATACATGAATAGTCTGCCAATGCCGCTTCATGCAGGTTGATATACAATCCATCGGCGCTCTTCATCATCAATGAAGTCTGCACGCCCGTCAGTGAAAAGAGTGTCTGGGAAGAGTTGGGCGTAATGGCCCCCTTCATTAAATCACGGATCTCAGTCAGTTTAGACTCCGTATAATCGTATTCCTGCGTATCGTAATCACCCGGAATCCAGAATGCCTTATGATCGCCGGCCATGGCAAACTCCGTATTTTCTTCCCTGATCACGAAATAGTTCAGATTCGGTTGTTGCGGAAACTCGTAACGGAATCCCAATCCATCATCGAACAAACGGAAGCGAACAATGATATGACGGCCCTGGGCCTTCTGGGTAAGCGTTACCGCCAATTCCTGATAGTGATTGCGTATCCGGCTTTCTTCACCCCATACGGGTTCCCAGGTCTCATCAAAAGCAGTCATACTGGAGTTCGTCAATACAAAACCGGTCATCAGGTCGGCGCCTGTCTTCCCGCCACTTTCGGCGCTCCAGTTTGTCTGTATCCCCATACCTTCGTCCGCTTTCAGTTCCAGACCTAATTTAGACGGTTTAATGACTGCTTTATCTTTATAATAAAGTTCATATACCGGTTCCCCCGCTCCATTTACTGTGAAATTGAGTTTCAATTGCCCGTTCGGAGAAACTACGCTTTCGGCAAACATCATCGTTGCACCCATTAACATGGATACAAGTAAACAAGTTCTGTTTTTACTGTTCTTCATGATCGATTAATTATAAATGATTTGACACAAAGATAAACAGCTTACCCAAAGCGTTTGTTCATACATATACTAAAATAAAGAAGATTCCCTGAAAACGATTGCGGGGAATGGGGAACTTATTAAATTGAAAATTGAAAATTGAAAATTGAAAGTTGCGATGCCGTGTCCTTTATAGGTTAGCGTCACCACGACTGCTGTGGAGGCGTCTTGTAAAGCGGTTTTACCGTCATCAACTGATGGGGAGGTGTTTTGTAAAGCGGTTTTACCGCCAACGGTTGATGGGGAGGTGTTTTGTAAAGCGGTTTTACCGCCAACGGTTGATGGGGATGCGTTTTGTAAAGCGGTTTTACCGTCATCAACTGTTGTGGAGGTGTTTTGTAAAGCGGTTTTACCGCCAACGGTTGATGGGGAGGCGTTTTGTAAAGCGGTTTTACCGCCAACGGTTGATGGGGATACGTTTTGTAAAGCGGTTTTACCGCCAGCGGTTGATGAGGAGGTAATTGAGAATTGAAAGCTGATGGATCGGCGCAGACCATTAAAATATTTGTTGTACCTTTGACCATTCAAACCATTATCCGGTCAACGTATGAAAGAAATTGTATTCGTCTTTTTAGGCGGAGGAGCGGGAAGCGTCTTTCGTTACCTCCTCCACTTGTCCATGAATGGCAGAGGCCCGGTTTCGGGTTTCCCCTGGTCTACTTTCACCGTCAATGTTCTGGGAAGCCTTCTCATCGGAATCTTCTATGCCTTATCCGCCCGCTTTCACCTTTCCAACGAGACCCGCCTGTTCCTGACCGTCGGGCTGTGCGGTGGTTTCACAACATTCTCCACGTTCTCCGGCGAAAGCCTTTTTCTGCTCAAAGAGGGGATGTATCTTACGTTGGCTTCTTATGTCATTTCAAGCATCCTGCTCGGAATACCGGCCGTACTGGCAGGCGCTTACCTGATCCGTAAGGTATAAAGCCCAAGGTACAGTTCATTTACGATCAGACGATTTACAATTAAACACTGAGACATGGAGGGAAAGAGTTACGCGGAGGTAAATGACCTGATGGATTTGCTGTCGGAAATAGTGTGAAATTGATTTGTTGATGTTATCTTTGCCGTCGAATTGGTTTTGTTATTCCCGTACGGGGATACGAATTAAAAGGGAACCGGGTGAGAATCCCGGACAGTCCCGCTGCTGTGAAACTCCTATCATTCCGGAAACTCTGTTTTGCCACTGGATTTAAACCGGGAAGGCTTTTCGGATGAGAGTCAGTCAGAAGACCTGCCGTTCAACGCTTGGAGAGTTATATTCTCGTGGGTATAGAATATAAATTCATTTTTATGAGAATCAGAGATATAAAGACGAGACGGTCACAGAGACTGTTGCGAAGACGGTTACGGTTAGTGACCATTGTGTGCTTGTTCACTTGTTTGATGGGCGGTGGTTGCCGTCAAAAGAACAATCCGGCTTCCGGAGAGGCGGTTGAAAGACCGGGCGGCAACTTTGCCGAAGTGCATCCGGTGTATGCCGAAGGGTTTACGGTGACACACACGCCGACTGCCCGGCTGATAGACATCCGTGACCCGCAACAGGAGAGTGCGCGGTCTTTCCATTATGCACTGGCGCCCAAAGGAACGGTCCCGCAAGATATACCGGAAGGCTATACGGTGATCTGGACGCCCGTACGGAGCGTCATTTGCATGACTTCGCTGCAATTGTCCAATTTCATCAAGCTGGACGCCCGTGAATGTGTGGCCGGCGTAACCAGTACCCGGCATCTTTTTGACGGGAAGATGAACCGGCAACTGGAGGAAGGGAAAACGGCTAAGATCGG
Source organism: Mediterranea sp. (in: CFB group bacteria) (assembly GCA_031258135.1). Lineage (GTDB taxonomy): Bacteria > Bacteroidota > Bacteroidia > Bacteroidales > Bacteroidaceae > Bacteroides. The sequence continues at coordinate 30,104 of JAIRNG010000015.1, read as the reverse complement.
CATAGAAGGGAACTTCGACAGTGAGGTCATCATGAGCATCGAACCGGACGTTATTTTCATCTCCCCGTTCAAACGGGGAGGATACGACATACTCCGGGATGTGGATATACCCCTGATTCCCCATTTGGGATACAAGGAAACGACTCCGTTGGGACAAGCCGAATGGATCAAATTCATCGGTATGTTCATCGGGAAAGAGGAACAGGCAAACACCCTGTTCGCCGCCATTGAAACGCGGTACAACGAGTTGAAGGCGTTGGCCGCAAAACAACGGAAGCGTCCTGTTATATTCAGCGGAGAAATGCGGGGGGGGAACTGGTATGCCGTAGGGGGTAAGAGTTTCCTGGCGCAACTGTTCAACGATGCCGGCGGAGAATACTTCCTGAAAGACGACCCCCATTCCGGGGGGGTGACGCTCGACTATGAAACCGTTTACAGTCAGGCTGAGAATGCCGATTACTGGCGTATTGTAAACAGTTACGACGGAACATTCTCGTATGACGCGCTCCGGTCGGAAGATTCACGTTACGCCGATTTCCGCGCGTTCCGGGACAAAGGGATCATCTATTGCAACATGCGCCGGAAACCTTTTTACGAGAGCATGCCCGTGGAGCCGGAACTTGTTCTGTCCGATTTCATCCGCGTTTTCCATCCCGGCATCCTTCCGGATTATGTTCCCCATTATTACGAACTCCTCAGATAAGCGCCCATGAGTCGTCCGGTTCTTCCCCTCATGCTGCTTCTGGCCGGTTGCATATTGATCTTCTTTCTGCTGAACCTGTTGCTCGGCTCGGTGCATATCCCTTCCGGCTCGGTATGGAACATCCTCTGGGGTACGGGAGATGAGCCGGTGGTCTGGCAAAACATCATCCGGAAGTCCCGCGTACCACAGGCCGTTATCTCTCTGGTAGCAGGCGCCGGACTGTCCGTAGGCGGCTTGCAGATGCAAACCGTATTCCGCAATCCGCTGGCGGGGCCATCCGTACTGGGTATCAGTTCGGGGGCCAGCCTGGGCGTGGCTTTTATTATTCTGCTGTCGGGGAAATTAGGCGGAATAGCCCTGAGCAAACTGGGCTATATGGGCGAAGTTGCGCTATCCGTCGCCGCTATTACCGGAGCCTTGTCCGTCATGGCGCTTATTGTTTACGTATCCCAGAAAGTAAGGGGCCATGTCACCTTACTTATTATCGGGGTAATGATCGGCTATGTGGCAAACGCCGTGATCGGCGTCCTGAAGTATTTCAGCGTAGAAGAAGATATCCGCGCTTACGTGATCTGGGGACTGGGAAGCTTTTCCCGCATCTCGGGCGACCAGGTAGTGGTTTTCAGTTCCATCATGGCCGTACTTCTCCCGCTGTCGTTCCTCCTGATAAAAACATTGAACCTGCTGATGCTGGGCGACAATTACGCCCGCAATCTCGGATTGAACATTAAACGTTCGCGCTTGCTGGTCATCATAAACTCGAGCGTATCGGTAGCTATCGTAACGGCCTATTGCGGCCCCATCATGTTTGTCGGGCTGGCTGTGCCCCACCTGTGCAGGGGCATATTCAACTCATCAGACCACCGCGTGCTTATACCGGGAACGTTACTTACCGGAGCGGCATTGGCCTTATTGTGTAACCTGATCGCCCGTATGCCCGGATTTGAAGGAGCGCTTCCCATAAATTCGGTCACCGCCCTGATCGGAGCGCCGGTCGTGGCCTGGATACTGTTCCGCAAGCGGCGGCAGGATACCTTAGCCGAATAAAAAAGAGTACGTATGCCTGCAAATAAAACGATTGAAATCAGATCGCTGACGATCGGCTATTCCGGTCAGAAAGAGGCGAAAGTCGTAGCCGGTAACATCCGTGCGGACATGAACGACGGCGAACTCACTTGTCTGCTCGGAGCCAACGGAATCGGCAAATCGACGCTACTGCGTACGCTTTCCGCTTTCCAGCCCAAGCTGAGCGGCGAGATCCGCATACTGGGCAAAGAGATAGAAACGTACACGGACAGACAACTCTCCCGCATCATCAGCGTCGTGCTTACCGACCGTCCGGACATTCGCAACATGACTGTCGAAGAGCTTATTGGCCTGGGGCGAAGTCCATACACCGGATTCTGGGGCGGACTTCGCAAGGAAGATAAGAAAATCGTGGCCGACGCCATCGCCTTAATTAAAATAGAGAATCTGGCGCATCGCATGGTGCAGACGCTAAGCGACGGCGAACGGCAAAAGGTCATGATCGCCAAAGCGTTGGTACAGGAAACGCCTGTTATCTTCCTGGACGAACCTACCGCTTTCCTGGATTTTCCAAGCAAAGTCGAAATCATGCAACTGCTCCATCAATTAAGCCGGGAAACCGGAAAAACCATCTTCCTTTCTACACACGACCTGGAATTGGCGCTGCAGATTGCCGACAAACTCTGGATCATGGATAAAGAACATGGGGTAACCGTGGGTACGCCGGAAGACCTGTCACTCAATGGGAGTCTGGGGCATGCCTTCGCCCGGAAAGGCATTTCTTTCGACATGGAAACCGGATTGTTCCGTGTGGATAACAGGCTGACAAAAGAAATAAAGCTTATCGGCGAAGGACGGAAATATGCGATGGTGCGGAAAGCGCTCCAACGGAACGGGATCAAGGCCAACCCGGATATACAATCTGATGCCTACATTGAAGTAAACGACCATGCACCGGATTGTCATTACATACTGCATACCCCGCAGGGAGGCGTTACGGGGACGGCAAGCATCGAAGCGTTATTGGATGCCGTGAAACGCGAATCTGCGTTAATCTGCGTTTAGCCTGTTCAGTTTAATGCGTTCAGCATCTGTTCTATCTGGGGGAGCGTAGCATCCTTCAACAGAACGGTTTTATTCTTATCCAGCAGATATAAAGAAGGTATTGCCTTGAGGTCGTACAGGTCTTTCCCGCGGATGACGGCGCCTTTGTCATAACCGTTGATCCAGCTTGACGGGAAATCGTCCTGATGTTTTTCCCATTCTCCCGGATCTTCATCGGGATAGATGCAAAGTATCTTCATCCGTTTTTCGGAAAGCAGGTATTGCACCACTCCCGACTGTTTCAGGCCTTCGGTAATTTCGCCGCAGGCGTGGCATCCCGGATTGTTGATATATACAAGGATATATTCCGCCTGCAAACCATATAACGCGCCTTGTTTGCCGGACGGCGTGGTATAGGTGAAGTCAAGTGCTTTTGTACCCGGGCGGTTCTTCCGGGCCAGCTTCAGGCGATATTGCGGACGGGACTTTTCCACGTCATCCAGGACGTCTGTCTCCATCATCTTTTCCAGTATGGCGATATAAAACTCTTCGTTGCGAAAAAGAGAGTTGGGGTCGTAAAGGTACTTGTCGGCCAGGGATACAAAATGATCGAATACCTTTTTATCTTTTTCGGCATGGGTCATCATTCGTTTCATGCCATCACGGGCGGATTCCATAGAGACGTGGTTGGCCACATCCAGAAAACCGGCATAGATCTGTCCGGTGATTTCCGGCAGGTGTATGCAGGCGGTATCTGTAAAATCAAAATTGTCCCAATAATGTTTCACCAGGAACTCGGCCTGTTGCTCCAGGCCGGCATACATGGCGGGAATCTCCGGCAGGGTGAAGCGCAATGTTTCCTGCGTTTTTTCTGCGGTTCGTTCTTTTTGCGCCTTTCCGTTCTGACATGAACTGAACGCGAACAGGGCAAGAATCAGGTAATGGAATACTTTCATACCAAAACAGTTTGCGAAGTTAGAGCTGCAAATATACATAAAAACCGGATTGCCTACCTCTCTTTCGACAACGTAAATATAAATTCCAGGCCGCCACCCTGATTGCTTTTCGCCGAGATATTGCCGCCATGTATGAGTATCGCGTTCTTGACGATGGCCAGGCCAAGCCCCGTACCTCCCAGCTTGCGGGATCGCCCTTTGTCCACCCGATAGAAGCGTTCAAACAGGCGTTGCATGTGTTCGGGGCCTACTCCGACTCCCGTATCTGCAAAGCTGAAATAATAATGACTTTCGTCTTCGCGGAAACAGTTGATCGTGATCTGTATCCGGGTTCCGGCGTATGCAATGGCATTGTCCGTCAGATTGCGGAAAATGGAGTAAATCAGCGAATAGTTTCCTCTGACCTGAATATCCTTCCTGAGTGAATTGATGACGGTGATCTGCTTTTCATCCAGGTCGATAGACACTTCATTGATGATATTTCCAACAAGGGCGGTGATGTCGATCTTCTCCATTTCAATCATGTTGGCCGCCTCGTCCATACGGGTGAGTACGGAGATGTCGCGCAGCAGGCGGCTCAGCCGGTTGCTTTGCTCATAGCATCGTTGAAGGAATACGCTGACCTTTTCAGGAGCGATATTCCTGTTCGTGACAATGGTTTCCAGATAAGCCTGTATACTGCTGACCGGCGTTTTCAGCTCATGCGCGATGTTCTGGGTAAGCTGGCGCTTTAGCTGGCTCTGCTGTTCTTCCTGCGTAATATCATTGATTGAGATTTCGAAGCTCAGGTCTTGGAATATGATACATTCCACAGTGAAGTTACGCCCATCTTTTGTGATCGGCATGGACATACGTTTTTCTTCGTTTCCCGTGTGACGGTTCCGGAATTTATTGATAAACTGGGTGATGGCCTCAAATTCGGGTATATTAAAGATGCTCTCGGTCGTCTCCAGGTTATAATCGGAAATAATATTGCTGTATTGTTTAAACAGGGAGTTTACCAGAATCTCTTTTTTATCGCCGGTAAACACGCCCAGGCCTTCGCGTGAACTCTGAAGGTGGGTAATGAGCTTTTCGCGTTCGATGTAAAGCGCTTCCTTGGTTTCGTGCAGGCGTTGGTAGATCTTTATGATGTGCTGTGATATTTCTCCGAGTTCGTCATTAGAGAAGGTTTTCATGACCGTGTTATAATCATAAGGTTCGTTACGGTCTATCTGTACGGCGAATTTCCGTAGATTGTTGACCGATATGCCCAGTCTGTTGGTCGTTTTATAGAAGATGACGATAAGGACAAAGGCTATCAGAATAGCCAGCCATATATATTCCGGGTCTATCCGTAACGTTTTTCTCAGCTCCGTATCATAAGGAAGCGCTGTCCGGACAATGCAGTCATCATATCGTGTCGCCGAGTAGAAATAGGTTATGCCTGTCGATTCCGACAGACGGCGGACATCATATCCATACCCTTTGCTGAGGGCAAGCCCGACTTCCTTCCGATGCAAATGGTTTGCCATTTGCCTGTGGATAGCGTCAAAGTTATCGTAAACAACGTTACCCTCAAAGTCTATGATGGTCACGCGCAGGTCTTTCAGTCCGAAACGCTCGGCGTATAGCGCCGCAGGAAACTCCTCTTTCCTGTTTTCAGTCTCTGTCAGATCCCTGTGAAGCCAATCGTTGCAATCCTGCAGTTTGCTGTTCAGCAATTCAACTTTGAACACCTTTTCCCTTTGGTACTGAAAGAGGATAAGGACGGCGGCAAAGATGAAAAACAGTAAAGTGACCGAAAGGAAAAGCTTTCGTCCGAAAGAAAAGAAAGCAATACCGCTCATTTGGTTTCAAAACAATATCCGTAGCCCAAGCGTGTGACGATGCACTTACCGTATTCACCGATTTTCTTGCGTAACCGGGTAATGTTCACGTCTATCGTGCGGTCTAAAACATAGACCTCATCGCTCCATATCCGACTCAATATGTCTTCCCGTGAGAATACGCGCCCTTTGTTTTCCAGCAATAAGAAGAGAATCTCAAATTCCTTTTTGGTCAGCGAGACTTTATGGCCGTCAATGCTGACTTTCTTCTGGGGAATATCCACCACCAAAGTCTGGTAGACAAGTCTCTCGGGCGCTTTCTCTTCTTCCTTTTCCACTGACGTCCGGCGTAGAACGGCTTTTACCCTGGCTATGACTTCACGCAGGGAGAACGGTTTGGAAATATAATCATCGGCTCCCAGGTTGAAACCGGTTATCGTATCGTTTTCCGTATCTTTAGCCGTAATGAATATGATGGGGATTTCTTTTGTCTTTTTATCCTTCTTTAATATACTCGCCATCTTGAAACCGGAGACTTCACCCATCATAACGTCAAGCAATAACAGGTCATAGACTGTCAGGTCCATTTTGAGCGCCTCTTCGGCCGAGTTGGCCGTATCTACCAGGTAATTCTCATTCTCAAGATTGAATTTAAGGATCTCGCAGAGATCTTCTTCATCGTCAACGATTAAAATGCGGTACTCGTTCATTGTTTCCTTAATGTTATGACACACAAAAATAAACTTTATTTTAATAAGTAGTTCGACAAAATCAGTTTATTATAGGCAACTTGGCTTTTTGAAATCTGCAGGCAGCTTTTTGAAATCTGCAGGCAGCTTTTTGAAATCTGCAGGCAGCTTTTTGAATTTTGCAGGCAGCTTTTTAGATTTTGCAGGCAGCTTTTTAGATTTTGCAGGCAGCTTTTTTCTTTGCCTGTTTTCAGTTTACACTTTTTTGTTATCATACGTTTTTTTATTGTCACATTTATTCCGGATGAACCGAATTAATTTTGTTTTAGTGCTTATGGTACAAAGATGAGACAGATTTGTTACGTGCTGGTGAAACAACCGTTAAGTTTCTGTGACAATATTCATTCCGGGTTCATCGTCATGACAGCATTATAAATTGGGTACTGCGCGACAAATGTATCCTTTTTCTTTCTATCTTTGCACCTTCATAACATAATAACTAATTATAATCATGCCGACAATTTCCATTCGCGGAAACGAGATGCCCGCATCTCCCATCAGAAAGCTGGCTCCCCTGGCCGATGCAGCCAAACAGCGCGGAACCCACGTGTTTCACCTGAACATCGGGCAGCCTGATCTGCCTACCCCCCAGGTTGCGATTGACGCGATACGCCGGATTGACCGTAAAGTCCTGGAATATAGCCCCAGCGCCGGAAACAGAAGTTACAGGGAAAAACTTACGACATACTACAGGAAGTTTAATATCAACCTGTCCGCCGAAGATATTATTATTACTACCGGAGGCTCCGAAGCCGTTCTGTTCGCATTCATGTCCTGCCTGAATCCGGGTGATGAAATCATCGTGCCCGAACCGGCGTACGCCAACTATATGGCTTTTGCTATTTCGGCAGGAGCCAGGATACGTACAATCGTTACAACGATAGAAGAAGGTTTCTCCTTACCAAAGGTCGAAAAGTTTGAAGAACTGATCAATGAACGCACGAAAGGTATCCTGATCTGTAACCCGAACAACCCTACCGGTTACCTGTACAGCCGCCGTGAAATGAATCAAATCCGCGATCTGGTGAAGAAATACGATTTGTTCCTGTTTTCGGACGAAGTGTATCGTGAGTTCATCTATACCGGCTCGCCTTATATTTCGGCGTGCCACCTTGAAGGTATCGGAAACAATGTGGTACTGATTGACTCTGTTTCCAAACGATATTCCGAGTGCGGCATCCGCATCGGTATGCTTATTACCAAAAATAAAGAGGTGCGGAATGCAGTGATGAAGTTCTGTCAGGCGCGCTTAAGCCCTCCATTGGTCGGGCAGATTGCAGCCGAAGCTTCACTTGACGCACCCGAAGAATATACCCGTGAAACTTACGACGAATATGTAGAGCGCCGCAAATGCCTGATCGACGGTTTAAACAGAATACCGGGGGTCTATTCCCCGATTCCTATGGGAGCATTCTATACCGTAGCCCGATTGCCGGTGGATGATTCGGATAAGTTTTGCGCCTGGTGCCTGTCGGATTTTGAATATGAAGGACAGACGGTATATATGGCTCCGGCTTCGGGTTTTTATACGACCCCGGATGCCGGCCGTAATGAAGTACGCATTGCTTACGTACTGAAGAAAGAAGATTTGATGCGTGCATTGTTCATTCTGGAAAAAGCATTGGAAACCTATAGGAGTTTACAATCAGACAATTTACCATCAGACGATTGAAGTTACAGTTTACCATTTGAAACTCCATGTAATCGTAAATGGCCTCATGTTTTTTTCTTTTTTTATAGCTGAACGTATTTATCGGGGGGAAGCAGGCGGAAAGCGGGTTTCTCGTCCGGCGGTTCTGATTGCTATGGTGGGTGTAGCTTTGGGATTGGCTGTGATGATCTTGTCCGTCGCCGTTGTTATTGGCTTTAAAAAGGAGGTGAAAGCCAAAATTACCGGATTTGGCTCCCATATTCAAATCACGAATTTTGATGGCGTTCGTTCATACGAAACGAAGCCGATCGCGGTGGACGACAGCATCTTTCTGGCGCTGTATGCGTATCCCGAAGTTAAACATATACAGCGGTATTCTACCAAACCCGGAATAATTAAGATGAACGACACCTTTCAAGGTATGATTCTGAAGGGAGTAGGACAAGAGTTCGACACATCCTTCTTTCAGGCGCATTTGGTTGAAGGTGAAATGCCGCAGTTCTCCGATACCGCTGCAAGCTATCAGGTTCTTATATCCAGAGCCTTGGCTACTAAACTGAAACTGAAGACGGAAGATAAAGTATATACCTATTATATTGAAGGTGAAGTTCGTGCAAGGCGGTTCACGGTTAAAGGCATTTTCCAGACCAATTTCTCCGAATATGACGATAACTTCCTGTTGACGGACATTTATACGGTCAACCGTTTGAAAGGTTGGGAGTATGATCAGGTCAGCGGATTAGAGATCCAAATCAAAGATTTCAACCGGTTAGAGGAAACCACATACCGGATTGCAGCCGATACGGACAAGCGGCCCGACCGATACGGCGAACCTTTTTATGTATGCAACATAGAACGGCTTAACCCACAGATATTCGGATGGCTTGGTATGTTGGACCTGAATGTTTGGGTCATTCTTATTCTGATGATTGGAGTTGCCGGTTTCACCGTAATTTCCGGATTACTCATCATCATCCTTGAACGTACAAACATGATTGGGGTGCTCAAAGCTTTAGGGGCGAACAACCTGACAATCCGTAAGGTCTTCCTCTGGCTGTCGGTTTTCCTGATTGGCAAAGGGATGCTGTGGGGTAATCTTCTTGGGGCGGGCCTTTATTTCGTGCAAATCCATTTCGGCGTATTCAAACTTAAACCGGAAACCTACTTCGTCGATACGGTTCCTATGTCTTTGAATATATGGATATATCTTCTATTAAATATAGGAACATTGATGGTATCCGTACTCATGTTAATCGGCCCGTCCTATCTTATAACAAGAATAGAACCGGCCGATTCCATGCGATACGAATAATTACCTTCAACTTACCGGGTCATTATATCGGCCCGCTTGCCTCTGAATATGCGGAAGATTTTGAATCCCAACGACTGCAACGGCTGCAGGATATCGAATACGGGGAGGGAGAAATAGTATCTTCTGCTTTCTCCCACCTGTTTTGCCGTCTTATTGATAATTATTGCCTGAATCATGAAACGGACAAGCCAGAGAAAACCTCCAATACCTGCTACCTGCCAGTGTTTATCCAACGTTCCGAAGATAATGGTAGCAATGACTGCAAGGTAGAATAATATTCTTGTAAATGTTTCGAATCCCAGCACATATCGTTGTGAACCCCTGTAATATTGTGAAGTAGCCATATAACTGACTTTTTTTTCACGCCAGTTTGTTTTGTGCTGAATGGGTCTCATGCGGATCGTAGCGTTCACGTCGGTTTCTACACGGGTATTTTTCTTTGTGGCTATCTTGTTTACAAACAGATCATCGTCCCCTCTCTGCAGATTCAGGTGTGCCGAAAATCCTTTTTGCTGGAAAAACAACTCCTTGCGGTATGCCATGTTGCGTCCGATTCCCATATAAGGCTTTCTGGCAAGGGCATAGCCCAGATAGCGCATAGAGATAAACAGTGTATCAAAAGCTATTTTCTTGTGCATCCATCCTTTCATGCGTTCGTATCCGCTATATCCAAGCACGATGTCCGTACCCGGAGTAAAGTTACGGGCCATGAGCCGCAACCAGTTCTTGCTTACCGGATGACAATTAGCCTCGGTAAAGACCAGCCAATCGTATTTGCTCGCTTTAATACCTAAAGTCAACGCCAATTTTTTGTGACTGATGTAACGTGAGTTTTCCGGAGTAAAGCTACGATGCAGATGGGGATAATCTCTTGATAATAAAGACAGCAGTTCTTCACTTTCGTCCGTTGGTCCGTCATTGACAACAATAACTTCAAATTCCGGATAATCCTGTTCCAACACCGATGGCAAGAAACTACGCAGATTTTCAGTTTCATTCTTGGCATAGATCACGATAGACAAAGGAGAAAGAACCTCCGAAAAACTTAACTTGTTTCTTCTGACGGCTTTATTATGGGTGCGTATCCGGTTATATAAAGCTAAATAATAGATAACCTGAATCAGGAACAAGAGACCTGCAACCGATAATAAAATCAACTCATTCGTGTTAACAACTTCAATAAATTCCATTGAATAAAGAAATTAATATTGCAAAAGTAACTAAAATAAGTGACATCTTTCAACTCCTTGAGAAATTCTTTTTCAGGTGAGTATTTGCGACTTGATTGATGTGTTGCCGGAAAAACAAACCTGTTATGCTTTTTTGCATAATGTCGTTTTGGTAAAGCATCATTAGTTTTCAAAGCGACAGAACAACTGGAACAACAAGGTTTTATCTGCGTCTATTTCGATTTTATGCCTGTTTTTTCGCCCGAATCCTTTGTACAGTGGTGTCGCAACTTTTGGATTCAGGCCTGATGTACGGTTAACTGCGGGAATGGGAAATTGATACCTTCAGCATTGAATGTAGCATATACTTCTTTATTCATATCAAAATAGACTGCCCAATAGTCTGAACCTTCCACCCATGCCCGTACGATGATATTAACGCTACTGCTGTCTAATGCATGAAGAGCGATGAACGGCGCAGGATCGGATAATAACCGGCTTTCTTTAGTTAATACTTTTTCGATAACGGTTTTAACTTTGTCATAGTCCTCGCCATAATCTACTCCGAATATCCATTCCACTCTACGTTTGTCTACATTAAAATTTGTGATAACGCCACTACTTAGCGAACCATTGGGGATATATTGCCTGATGTTATCCGGACCGTTCAGTATGGTATGGAATATTTGTATCTCTACTACCGTACCGCTTATACCTTGTGCGGTAATGAAATCACCGACTTTAAACGGTTTGAACAACAGGATGAGAATCCCACCGGCAAAGTTGGATAGATTTCCACTCAATGCCATACCGATAGCTACACCGACCGATGCCAGTAATGCTGCGAATGAAGTGGTTTGTATGCCTAATACGCCAACAATTGAAATAATGAGTAAAACGACCAGGGTAACGTAAACCAGACTGCCCACGAAAGACTGTACGGACGGGTCAACGCCTCTTTTACGTAAAAGCTGCCTGACCAGTTTGTTGATGAGATTAATAAGAATCTTACCGATGATAAGAATAATAAGCGCTTTGACAATGGTAATACCTAATGCGAATCCTTGTTCAATAAGAGATTCTACCTGTAAACTTTCCATAATAATAACTATAATAATGAGTGTTTTAATGCTTTCATGCTTTAAATTAACAACGAATAAAAACAAAAGTTCAACAGGTTTCGCAAATGATGTTATCTTTGTGGCTTATGAATGTAATTTCCATTTTATTATGAAAGAGAAATCATTGAAGGACAGGGCGCTTGTTCGTACATCCTGGGTGAGTACCATAGGTAATACGTTACTGTCTTTAGCCAAGATTATTATTGGAGCGCTTTCCGGAAGTCTGGCTGTAATAAGTGATGGGATTGATTCGGCTACAGATGTGATCATCTCTATTGTGATGATCTTTACGGCTCGCATTATGAGCAGGCCGCCCAGCCCGCAATATGCTTATGGGTATGAGAAGGCGGAAGGGATCGCAACGAAGGTGCTTTCTCTGGTTATTTTCTATGCGGGAGTCCAGATGCTGATCTCTTCCGTACAAAGTCTTTTCTCATCCGGAACCAAAGAATTACCGGACGCCATCGCTATTTATGTCACTATCTTTTCTATTGCAGGAAAATCAGGCTTATCGTTTTATCAATATCGCCAAGGTAAACGGGTAAACAGTTCCCTTCTGATAGCTAATGCAAAGAACATGCAGAATGATGTGATCATTTCTGTTGGCGTACTTGCGGGACTCTTCTTTACTTTTGTCCTGAAACTGCCTGTTCTCGATACGATAACGGGGCTTATTATCAGTTTGTTTATCATAAAGACTTCTATCGGCATTTTTATGGATTCCAATGCCGATTTGATGGATGGCGTTAAAGATGTTTCCGTTTATAATAAGATATTTGAAGCTGTAGAGAAAATACCGGGTGCAAGCAATCCGCATCGCGTCCGTTCAAGGCAGATAGGCAATCTGTATATGATTTCCCTGGATATTGAAGCCGATGGCGGCATTTCTTTAAATGAGGCCCATAATATAGCCGAAGCGGTGGAAGACAGCATTAAAAGAACCGTTGAAAATGTGTACGATATTGTCGTTCATGTCGAACCGATCGGCACGCATCGTTCCGGAGAGAAATTTGGCATCAATGAAAAAATAATATAGTATTATGACCATACAACAATTGGAATATATGCTGGCCGTCGATAGACACCGGCATTTTGCGAAAGCGGCGGAGCACTGCGGAGTGACCCAACCCACGCTGAGCGCAATGATCCGGAAACTGGAAGATGAACTTGGCGTAAAACTTTTCGACCGTCAGGTACAACCCGTAGCTCCAACTGAGATTGGAAAAAAGATCATTCGGCAGGCGCTCTTTATACAAACGCAGGTCACCCAGGTCAAGGAAATTGTAAGGGAAGAAATTCAATCGTACAGCGGAACATTCCGTTTAGGAGTGTTACCTACGATTGCGCCTTATCTGTTGCCCCGCTTTTTCCCCCAGTTAGTAGAAAAGTATCCGGAAATGGACTTGCAGGTTTATGAACGGAAAACGCATGAAATCAAGGCCGATTTGCATACGGGAGCCTTGGATGCTGCTATATGGGCGAATGAGCCGGAAGAAGATTGGATTATAGGTAATATATTGTTTTATGAAGAGTTTTACGGATATGTATCATCCGGTGAAAAAGTCTATAAGAATGAGATGATTCGTTCCGGTGAGATCACCGGAGAGCGTCTATGGTTACTCGATGAGGGGCACTGTTTCCGTGATCAGTTGTTGCGATTCTGCCGGTTGGAAGCCGTCAAGCTAAACCAGATGTCTTACCGGCTGGGAAGTCTGGAGACGTTTATGCGTATGGTAGAAAACGGGCAGGGAATTACTTTTATTCCGGAACTGGCTGTTTTTCAGCTGTGCGAAAAGCAAAAAGAGTTGGTGCGCCCTTTTGCTATTCCGCGTCCTGCCCGTCCTATCGTTCTGGTCAGACATAAGAACTTTATCCGGAACATATTGTTAGAGCTTTTAATAAAAGAAATAAAATCGGCTGTACCTGAACACATGTTGTCTTTGAGGCCTATTCAAAGTTTAGTGTAATACAGCCTCACCCCTACAGCCTCACCCCGGCCCTCTCCAAAGGAGAGGGGGAAGGATGCCGCATGGTCTTTCCCCCTCTCCTTTGGAGAGGGCCGGGGTGAGGCTGTAGGCTTCAGAAGGGCACGTATTCTACGAATGCTTCCATGGCTTCATACGACGCTAACCCTAAGCTATCGTACAGGGATGCGGTCGCCCTGTTACGATCTTCCGAGCGTTGCCAGAACAAACGTTCATCGTTTCCGAGGAACGGCGCGCTTTCCATTTGCGATTGATGTTTCAGGATGGAATTGCGTTTTACCCGAAGTTCTTCGGGACTGATAGGCACGGCCATCTCAATGTTTTCAATTTCCCATTCCGCCCATGCTCCGCGATACATCCAGATGCGACACTCTTTGAGCCATTTGGCGCCTTCTTCTTTCTCCATGTCAACAGCGGCAAACACGGCATCCGTGCATATCTTATGGGTTCCATGCGGGTCGGCCAGGTCACCGGCTACAAAGATCTGGTGCGGTTTTATTTCGCGGATCAGATTACGGATAATCTCTACGTCCGCTTCGCTTATCGGATTCTTCTGAATCTTTCCTGTTTCGTAGAATGGCATGTCCAGAAAATGACAGCGGGTGAGTGGGATGTTGTTATGCGTAGATGCAATACGGGCTTCACCACGGCGAATCAGGCCTTTCAGGATCAGGATATCATGCGTGTCCATATCTCCCTCTTTCTTTTCTTTCAGGAATTTACGGATTTCACTATACTTTTCGTTGATAATAACATTCCCGCCGTTGTCAAACAACTGATTGAATCCATTGATAAAATGCAGGAAGCGTATAACCTCTTCATCACCTACAGCGATATTCCCGGAAGTTTGATAAGCCACATGCACTTCATGCTTCTGTTCAACCAGGCGGCGCAGGGTTCCTCCCATGGATATGACATCATCGTCCGGATGGGGAGAGAAAATGATCACACGTTTCGGATAGGGTTTCGCACGTTCCGGACGATAAGTATCGTCCGCATTCGGTTTTCCTCCCGGCCATCCGGTAATGGTATGTTGCAGATCGTTGAATATCTTTATGTTCACATTGTATGCCGAACCATAAAGCGCCAACAATTCGCTCAGCCCGTTTTCGTTATAGTCCTTGTTGGTCAGTTTCAGGATGGGTTTCTTTACCACAGCACACAGCCAGACAATAGCGCTTCGTATCAGTTTGTCGTTCCAGTCGCACGATGTTACCAACCATGGACGTTGAATGCGGGTCAGGTTGGATGCGGAAGACAAATCAATAAAGATGTGTGCATTACTGTGTGTCTGCAAGTAAGATGCAGGGATGGTATCCGTTACATTACCCTCCACACATTCCCTGATCATTTTGGCTTTGTTTTCTCCCCACGCCATCAAATAAATGCGTTTAGCGGAAAGGATTGTCGATATGCCCATCGTAATGGAACTTACCGGAGTATTCTCAATGCTTCCGAATGTATGAGCGGCGTCGTTGCGCGAATCGATATCCAGCAGAATCAAACGAGTTACCGAGTTTATCCGTGATCCGGGTTCGTTGAATGCAATATTACCCACCCGTCCGATGCCAAGCAACGCAGCGTCGATCCCTCCAAAACTTTCGATACGTTGTTCGTACAAACGGCAATATTCAATAATTGCATCTTTAGGAATGGTGCCGTCAGGGCTGAATATGTTCTGTTTATCTATATCCACATGATCAAGCAACATCTCTTTCAGTGAATTGAGATTACTGTTCACCGCATCCGGTGCAAGCGGATAGTATTCGTATAAGTTGAAAACGACTACATTGCGGAAACTCAGTTTTTCTTCTTTATGTATGCGGACAAGTTCGCTGTACACGTTCCGGGGAGAGTTGCCGCCGGCAAGGGCCAATACGCAAAAACGTCCGTCCCGTTGTTTGTTACGGATGGCCTGCGCAATTTCATTGGCAATATGTTTTGAACCTTCCTCGGCAGACTCATATATCTCTGTGGGAATTTTCTCGAATCGGGTCAAAGCCGAAAGCTCAAATGCATTCTCAGGACGATAATATCTGGGGGACACCCTGTTAAGACTGATTTGAGACGTTAAGTTTGTTTTCATAATTCTCTTTTTATTTGATTAAAGTCATGATGTGAGCGGCAAAGATACAAAAGAAGTTTAGTATGGAATCTCCCGTTTAACGTTTGTTTGATAATAGATGCGCATTTTCGGTTCGTTGATTAAATAAACCTGTCTGAAAACAAAGCAAAGAGTTGCTCCTTAAGTTTGCCTTTGACTTCATCCATCGAAAGTTCGTATCCCAACTCTTTCTGTAAAGAGGTAACGCCCTTATCCATAAATCCGCAAGGATTAATGTAACTGAAGTAACGAAGGTCGGTATTCACATTTAATGCAAGGCCATGCATGGTAACGTAGCGGCTACTGCGGACTCCCATAGCGCAAATTTTACGGGCGGCGGGGCTGTCACCATCCAGCCAGACACCGGTAGCTTTCTCCAGACGACCGGCAACGATACCATAAGAGGCGCATACGCAGATAATTGCTTCCTCAAGAAGATGGATGTACTCCTTTAGACCTAACCTGAAATCTTCAAGGTTGAGAATGGGATAACAAACCTGTTGTCCGGGGCCATGATAGGTGATATCCCCTCCCCGGTCCGTATAGTATAACGTGGCATGTATAGCTTTCAGTTGCTCTTCGCCAAGAAGCATATTGTTCTCTTTGCCGCTACGTCCAAGCGTATAGACATGCGGATGTTCGCAAAAGATGATTTCGTTCCTGTAAAACTTTCCTGCCAGCTTGGCTGCAATGACAGCGTCGAATAATTCACGCTGGCGCCGCCACGACCGGTCATACGGAATAAGTCCCCAGTCGGTGAAAAGCAAGTCTTGTGTGGGTTTACCATTTACCATTGTTCTTCCGTCTATGCGATATGCATATTCTCTTTAAATGTATCCAATTTATCTCTCTCGCCGGCCAATAATAGCGTATCGCCTTCTTCAAGCACGAGATGGGCGGGAAAGTTGATGATTGATTCATCGTTCCGGTCAATACAAATGATGATACATTCGGTTTTTTCCTGTACGGATAGCTGCGCTATTGTCTTTCCTATCATGGGCGAATCATTATCAATGACATATTGCGATAAGCTCACATGATGCTCAGCGGTATCATTGTCATTCATCGTATTGTTTTTGTTTCTTTCTTCTATGGATTGGGTCAGTTGTTGAATATCATCGTCGGCTCCCGCCAATACAATCCTGTCGTAAGGATATAATCTTTCGTTCGCATCCGGAATATTGATTTTCCTGTTGCCTCTCAATATCGTAACAATATTCACCCGGGTTTTCGCCCGGAAATTCAACTCCCGCAATGTTTTACCGATTTTAGGAGAGGCGGGAGATATTTCTATTTCCTCGATATGGATCTCTTTGGATTTCAGTTGATGAGTGATAAGCGTGGGTATGGCCGCCTTTTTTTCTTCCATGAGTTGTTTGTAGTTCAGGTTTTTGAGGAAATGAGCCTCCATTTTACGTGATTGAGCCTTAAATCCTTGTGAGAAGATGATGAGCGTGATCACAACCAACCCGATAACAACCATGAGTACGGTCAGGCGGGGAAATAAGGGTATGAGCACCATCAGTACGAGTACCATGCACAATCCGATCCGGAAGGCGATCAAGGAGATGAGCGCCCCTCTGTTGAACCGGTTGTCACTCCATAGGTTTTTAACTTCCGCAGACCGGTTCTTTTTCATCATGATTGCGCGTAAGAAAGGAGCCATAAAGGTCATGGCTATGGTAGCGGCTATGATCTTTCCCCAGATGCCGGGAATATGACCGGTAATGAAAGGAGTGGCGTATTGTTCGCAAAGGTAGACCACTGCAAGAGAGAGGGTGAAATATGCTGCGGTCAGCTTCAATATGCTTTTCAGGAGTTTGTTCCAGTCATTTTGTTTGTTGACGGTTTTGAAGCTCGATGCCGCATATCCTGTGATGAGTTTGTTCCACTTGGGTTGAATCCGTTTTTCAAGGAAGTTATAGAGCGGGGTAGAAGCTTTAATGCAATAAGGAGTGGTGAATGTGGTGATGATGGATACGGCGACAATGAGCGGATATAGCGTGCTGCTTATGACGCCGAGACTTGTTCCTAAAGTTGCTATGATAAAGGAGAACTCACCAATCTGCGCTAAACTGAAACCGGCTTGCAGAGCAACTTTCAGCCCTTCCCCGGAAGCTAATACCCCAACCGTCGCAAAGAAAATGCGTCCGATGAGAACAACTGTGACCAATATACCGATTGATCCGGCATATTCAACAATAACTTCAGGATCGAGCATCATACCCACAGAGACAAAGAAAACGGCTCCGAAAAGATTCTTTATCGGTTCGACGAGGCGCTCTATCCTTTTTACAATGACAGTCTCCGCCAGTATAGACCCCATGATAAAAGCGCCGAGCGCCGCAGAGAAGCCGACATGTGTTGCAAAAAGCACCATGCCTAGACATAAGCCTGCGGCAACGATGAGAAGCGTTTCATCATTCAGGTATCTCTTCAGCATTTTGAACAGGGTTGGAATGAGGTATATGCCCACGATAAACCAAATAAGGATAAAAAAGCCCAGGCGGAAGATATGGCCCAATACGGTTGCACCCTCTATTTCACTGCTGACGGCTATGGTTGACAGTAATACCATCATAAGGATAGCGGCTAAGTCTTCCACGATCAACATGCCAAAGACAATGCCGGAAAAACGTTGCTTTTGCAGCCCCATGTCATTGAAAGCCTTGATTATAATTGTGGTGGAAGACATGGATAGCATACCTCCCAGGAAGATGCTGTCCATAGTGGACCACCCCAGGAATTTGCCAACCAGATAACCGATGATGATCATAGAACCCAGATTGATCAGGGTGGCCACGGTGGCCGTTCCACCTACGGCGATTAATCGTTTGAAACTGAACTCCAGACCAAGGGCGAATAATAGGAAAATAACTCCGGTGTCAGCCCATACTTCGACATTACCCATATCTGTCACCGTGGGTAACCAGATGATGTGGGGGCCTGCAATAAAACCGGCTAAAATGTATCCTAATACGACCGGTTGTTTAAGCCATTTAAACAGTAAGGTTGCGACACCCGCCGTGATGAGAATAATGGCTAAATCGCCTATGAAATCGTGTAAATGGGCCATGGGCTACAGATTAATGGTTTGTCTGCAAAAATACGGCTTTATTTTGTATATATATCTAAAAACGCGGGGCAACCGTAATAATTTGATGCAGCCGCCAGGGTTTAAAAATGAAATGGGCGCCATAGTTTTAAATATAAATATTATCTTTGTGACCGATTCGTATAATAAATATTGAAGAATAGAATAATCTTATGCGTAGATTTATTACACTTTATATTTTAACCTTTACCTTGTCCGGCGCAGTAATGGCGCAACATATGTCTGACGAACAAGTTATTCAATATCTAAAAGATGCACAGAGTCAGGGAAAAAGTCAAACGCAAATTACGACAGAACTATTCAGGAGAGGAGTTACAAAAGAACAGGTAGAGCGGATAAAAGAGAAGTATGAGGCGAGACCGAATGTAGAAGCGGCAGGTGCGAAACAGAGAGCGGGAAACAGTCAACAGCGGATGCGCAATCCGGCAACGGACAACAGTCTGAATCCGAATGATCCGGGTAACCGGAATGTCAATCAGAGGCAATCGAACAATCATCCCAATTCAGGAGCGGCGAGGGATGAGATCAGAAACTTAAATGGCGGGGAGTCATCCTCCGGGGGTGGGCAGGACGTCCTGATGAGTGATTCCGATGAATATTACTTTGAAAAACAATACCCGGAAGTTCCGGTGATCAAAAAAAACGAGCGCAAAATCTTTGGGCGGGAGATGTTCACCAATCCAAGCCTCTCCTTTGAACCTAATTCGAACATTGCCACTCCCGTAAACTATCGTTTAGGGCCTGGCGATGAGGTAATCATTGACATTTGGGGCACATCGGAAAATACAATCCGTGAAACGATCTCTCCGGAAGGAAGTATTGTCATAGCCAACGTGGGCCCTGTTTATTTAAATGGAATGACTATAAATGAGGCCGCCAGGTATGTGCATCGTGAATTAAGCAAGTTTTATGCCGGACTGACGGAAAATTCATCCCGGATGAAACTCTCCCTGGGACAAATCCGTACCATCAAAGTTAACATTATGGGAGAAGTAACCGTGCCGGGAACTTATACGCTTTCTTCTTTCTCATCCGTATTCCATGCCCTGTATAATGCCGGTGGCATCAGTCCTATCGGAAGTATGCGTAACATCCAACTGATCCGTAACGGGAATAAGATCGGGGATATTGACGTATACGATTACATTATGCGCGGTGAGACGAACGACGATATCCGGTTGATGGAGGATGATGTTATTCTTGTCCCGCCGTACACCTCTCTTGTGAATGTGGCAGGTAAGGTGCGCCGTCCGATGTTTTACGAGATGAAAGAAGAGGAAACTGTTTCCGACCTGTTAAACTATTCCGGAGGATTTACGGGAGACGCTTATAAAGACAATATACGCCTGATCCGGTTGAGCGGCCGTGAAAAACAGATATATAATGTAGACCAATCGGATTTTGCTGCGTTTAAAGTGAACGATGAAGATTCATTGAACGTGGAAGCTGTGCTTGACCGTTTTGAGAACAGGGTGGAAGTGCGTGGCGCCGTGTACCGTGAAGGGCTTTATCAGATCAGCGATGGGGTCAATACGGTAAAGAAGCTGATTGAAAAGGCCGAAGGTTTGCGCGGCGACGCTTTTTTGAATCGTGTACAGCTTCAGCGTGAACACGATGATCTGACGCTGGAAATTATCCCTGTCGACCTGAAAGCTGTGTTGAACGGCGGTGCGGCGGATATTCCGTTACAGAAAAATGATATCCTGTATATTCCGGGCATACATGATCTGGAGGAACAGCGTTTCCTTGTCATCCATGGAGAAGTCTCCGTTCCGGGAACTTATATCTATGCGAAGAATATGACCATCGAAGATCTGATCATCCAGGCCGGCGGTCTGTTGGAGGCTGCAGCTACCATACGTATTGATGTCGCCCGCCGCATTAAGAATCCCAAGACTACAACATCGAGCAATACGGTGGGTAAAACTTATTCTTTTGACTTTAAGGATGGTTATATCATTGGCGGAGACGGTGCGTTCCATCTGGAACCGTTCGACGAGGTGTATGTGCGCAAGAGTCCTTCCTACCACGTACAACATAACGTGCGGATCGCGGGAGAAGTGTTGTTTAACGGAACTTACGCCCTGTCAAGGAAGAACGAACGGTTGGCCGATCTCATATACAGGGCCGGCGGGTTGACGGAAGACGCGTACGTTGAAGGCGCGCGCCTGATACGCAGGATGACGGATGAAGAGATCCGCCGCAAAGAAGATGTGTTGCGGATAACAATGGCTTCTTCGGACTCGTTGTCCGTAAAGGTTATGGACTTGTCTGCAAGTTATCCGGTGGGCATTAACCTGGAGAAGGCGTTGGCCAATCCGAAATCGGATTTTAACCTGGTATTGCGTGAGGGAGACCTGCTCATCGTACCTGAATTTGCCAATACGGTGAAGATTAACGGTGCGGTGATGTATCCGAATACGGTTTCTTATAAAGAAGGCGAGAGTTTGAAATATTATCTGGATCAGGCGGGTGGATATACAACGTCCGCCAGAAGGAACAGGGCGTATGTGGTGTACATGAACGGTACGGTAGCGCGCCTGAAGGCGGGAAACTCCAACGTTATCCGGCCCGGGTGCGAGATTATTATTCCAGGTAAAGATGTAAGGAATAAGATGACCACAGGTGAAGTAATAGGTATTGGCAGTTCGGTTGCTTCAATGGCTGCCGTGGTTGCGACGTTGATTAATGTTCTTAAAAAGTGAGCGGATGGAAGAGCAGGAAATTGATCTGATAGAACTTGCGCAGAAAGTCTGGGCTGGGCGTAAACTGATCTTTAAGTGGTGTGGTATAGCAGCGGTTGCAGGTATTATTGTTGCATTCAGCATTCCCCGTGAATATGAAACGAGTATAACGCTGGCGCCGGAATCGAGTTCCAAATCGAATGCGGGTAATATGGGGGCGCTTGCCGCCATAGCGGGTATTAACCTGGGAAATTCCACCGGAGAAGATGCTCTTTCGCCGGCGCTTTATCCCGACATTGTCAGCTCGACTCCGTTTCTGACCGAATTGTTCGGCGTACGGGTAAAGGATATGGAGGGCGCCTGTGAGACTACCCTTTATGACTATCTGGACGAACATCAACGTTCCCCGTGGTGGAGTGCGGTTCTTTCCGCCCCGTTCAAACTCCTGGCCCTGTTCAGGGAGCGACCGGAAGAAGTTGACCGCGTTCCGGATCCGTTCAGGCTGACTCCGGAGGAAGCCGGTATCGCCGAGGCGTTGAGCCGGCGCATATCCGTGGCTATCGATAAGAAAACCGGAATAACAACGATTTCCGTTACCATGCAGGACCCGTTGATCTCTGCGACGTTAACGGACACCGTGATGATTAAGCTACAGAATTACATTACGGACTATCGGACCAATAAGGCCAAGCATGACCTGGCTTTTACCGAAAAGCTGTATCGTGAAGCCAGGGCGGATTATTTTGCGGCGCAGAAAAAATATGCGGACTATGTGGATGGGAACCAGAACGTGATCCTGCAAAGCCGGCTGACGGAACAGGAACGTCTGCGGAACGAGATGTCATTAGCCTATAATATTTATAACCAGGTTGCCCAGCAATTGCAAATGGCCAGGGCGAAAGTCCAGGAAATAACTCCGGTATATACGGTTGTACAACCGGCTACGGTGTCCTTACGTCCGGCCAAGCCCAATAAAATGATGATCCTTATCGGTTTTGTGTTTTTAGCGGGTGTAGGAAGCGCAGGCTGGATATTGTTTGTAAAAGACCTGGTGAAAAGTTGGAGGAAGGAAAGGAAATAGTTTTGAAACGTCTTTTTGAGCCGCAGATTCCCGCAGATTATAAAACTAAAAAATCCGTGTGATCCGTGAAATCCATGTCCTTGGATATGATTAAAGGACACGGATTTCACGGATCACACGGATTTTTTTAATTTTATTCCGGAGCGAAAATCGTCGATGGGCCGTCACATACATGTTTTTCAGATTCCCGACGATGTCGGCGAGCCAACACATACATGTTTTTGCTCCACGTAGCTTACGGCGATCTGCCGCAGACGCCTGCGGCTATTTACGATCAGACCATTTACAATCAGACCATTTACAATTTCCTGACTTCATCACTTCTTACTGGGCAAAAGATGTAATTGACAGATATTAAACGCGTAAGTTATTTTGATTCTTCTTCTTTTGGTGTCAACAAATTTCTTGTGATAGAGAGCGATGTTATGGTGAACATTGACCAGGCAAGAATAGCCGGGAATGCCGGATGGGACGGATTGAAAAGCTATGTGACCAATACCAATCCGGATGCCTGTGAAGTCATAAGGCAGTATCACGGACTCTGGGTTGTAGAGCGAGCATTCCGGGTATCAAAAGGGACATTGGAAACACGTCCGGTTTTCCACTTTACAGGGCGACGTATAGAGGCGCACATCTGCATCTGCTTTATGGCATATAAAGTTTACAAAGAACTTGAGAGAATACTACGGATGTTGGGAATTGAGCTGAGTGTAGACAAAGTGATGAATATTGCCAAAACAATATCTATGGTAACCATCAATATGACCGATGGACAGACAAAGCAACAAGTAATGTTTCCGACCCATGAGCAGAGGATGCTCACACCGTTAATTCTTTCCGAATTTTAACTTGGGAGTCCCATTGACGAAGTCAGGAAAAGTCCCATCAACGGGAGAAGTGGTTAGCAAAACGATACTAATATCAGAGGAGCAAAAGAAATTAGCTAAAATCTTTGAATTCTAATTTGGAGGTCCCAGCACCAAACTCAGGAAAAAGCTGCCTGCAGATTTCAAAAAGTTGCTTGCAAAAATCAAAAAGTATTTGCCGGATGAACCGGAACATATTGTACTTCCTTAAAAGCATACCCTCTTTCGTTTCCCTTCTCATCCTTCAGCATGAGCGTTCCTTCGGGCCTGACACATACGATACGCGCCATAAAGTCCCCTGAGTTATCCCGGTACGGATACATCCCCTCTTTACGGTAAAGGGCGTTATGATAACGTTCGGTCAGCAGTTCCGTCTTTCCCTCTTTTAATAAGGTATAGTTTTCCATGATCCGGTCGATGACGTGTCCTAAGATGTAGTCCTTACGCTGCGGCTTTCCTGTGATCTGCCGTAAGGAAACCGGATTGGGGGCCGAACTGTGAAACTGTTCCTGATTGATGTTTATACCTATGCCGGCGACGCTCTTTTTGATAGCGTCGCCCAGCAGCTCATTCTCAATCAATATGCCGCAGATTTTCTTTTCGCGCCAGTATATATCGTTTGGCCACTTGATGGAGAACCCGCCCGAAAAGGTGTCGAGTTCCTCTTTGATGGCCAGCGCTATGGTCTGTGAGAGGAGGAATTGTTTTCGCGGTTTCAGGAACGCCGGATACATCACCATGCTGAAAAGCAGGTTCTTCCCCGCTTCCGACTCCCAGCCCTTTCCCCGTTGTCCTTTGCCCGCTGTCTGAAAATCAGCGGTGATCACGGTGAACTCTTCCGGGTTTTCCTTGAGTGAAAGGACGTTCAGGTAATTGTTGGTAGAGTCTGTCTCCGTTACATGGAAAACAGGCGCATTAAAGTTTGTCATATTCGGTACGTATTTTCTTCGTGAACTTCCTGAGAACCTCGTCGTATGAATGATCGATCAGGCGCTTAAGCAATTTGTCGTCCACATCCCTGTCGAGAAAGACCTGGTTCCAGTACTTCTTGTTGAAGTGGTAAGCGCCTTCTACCCCGTTATAGTCGTCACGCAGTTCAAGCGCATATTCCGGGTCGCACTTGAGCGCGATTCTGTCTGCCCGCCCAAGACTGATCAGGGCGAACATCTTGCCCATAACCTTAAAGACAAGCGAATCGTCATCAAAAGGAAAACCCTCTGTTGCCGCTTTCTTGCTTAAACAATACGCTCTGACCGATTCTATATCCATTTTGAGTATTGAATGATAATCCGCATTTCGACCTCCGGTTAAAATACAGGAGGATAAAAAGCCTCTTTTATGTGTTCTATTTTGAAATGGCCCTCACGGCCTACTATGCTGATAATGTCGAACCGTACGGGAGCATCCGTCCGGAATGTTTTCAGATAGGCGTCGGCAGCTATGACCGTACGCCTGACCTTTTGCCGCGTAACAGCCTCCTGCGGAAGGATATGCGCCGTATCCGTCCGGGTTTTTACTTCCACGACAATCAACTCGTTTCCGTCGGTTGCAACAATATCCAGTTCCAGGCGTCCTTTGCGCCAGTTCCTGTGGCAAATGTGATAACCGAGCTTTTCCAGATACGCTGCCGCCGCTTTCTCGCCGGCTTCGCCTAATGTATTGTGGTATGCCATTATGTTGTTTTTCGCAAATTTACTTATTTTATGCTTTGAAATTAAAGAAGTAAAAGTAATTTTGCGAAAGAATTATGAAGAAGAGAGATAAAAAGTGTGCAAAAGCTTCTGTTGCCGAACCCAAAAGGCAGTTACGCATGACGTGTCTGATGAGTGAAGACGAGCAGAAAATCGTGGACCGTTATCTTGAGAAATACAAAATAACAAATAAGTCACGCTGGTTGCGCGAAACGATTTTCATGTTTGTGTATAAAAACATGGAAGAGGATTATCCGACTCTCTTCGGTGAACACGATATGCGACGATGACCATAACGGATGATGCCGGTTTTATGAAGCAGGCGCTGATCGAAGCCGATAAAGCGGCCGCAAGGGGTGAAGTGCCTGTCGGGGCGATCGTAGTCTGTAAAGGACGGATCATAGCCCGCGCCTGCAACTTGACCGAAGCGCTGAACGATGTTACCGCACATGCCGAGATGCAGGCCATCACCGCTGCATCCCATGCACTCGGAGGGAAATACCTGAATGATTGTGCGCTTTACGTCACCGTAGAGCCTTGCGTGATGTGCGCTGGAGCCATCGCCTGGGCGCAGACCGGGCGTCTGATCTTTGGGGCTTCCGACGAGAAACGCGGATACCGGCGTTATGCACCGCATGCGCTGCATCCTAAGACCGAAGTCGTACCGGGCGTTATGGCCGATGAATGTTCACGAAAGATAAAAGAGTTTTTTTTGCTTAAACGTTGAAAGATGAAATATTTATATACGCTATTGATCTGTATTGCTTGCGGCCAGGCCGCGGCCCATGCGCAAAACGGCGGGTTCCTGAGTAAAATAAAAGACGTGTTCTCAAGCGAAGTCAAGATTGGCGCCTATACCTTTAAAGATGGTTCCGTCTATACCGGGGAGCTTGCGAAAGGCAGGCCCAACGGTAAAGGCAGGACGGTCTTTAAGAACGGCGATGTGTATGAAGGCGGATATGTAAAGGGAAAACGGGAAGGTCATGGCGTATATACCCTCTTCAGCGGGGAAAGATATGAAGGCGACTGGTTGCAGGACCAACGGCATGGACGGGGGACAGTCCGTTTTGTCGACAATAACCGGTACGAAGGTTTATGGTACATGAACTCCCGTCAGGGGATGGGGCGCATGTATTATCATAACGGAGATTACTATGTCGGTAATTGGGAAAATAACCTGCGCGAGGGCGAAGGTACGTACGTATGGAAAAACGGAACCCGGTATGTGGGCGAATGGAGGGATGACCGCAAGAACGGCAGAGGTGTGATGACCTGGAGCGATGAATCCAACTATAACGGATATTGGAAGGATGATGTTCGCCATGGACAGGGAACATTCGAATATGCTTCGGGCGATAGATACGTAGGGGAGTTTGAAAATGACCTGCAACATGGAAGAGGAACGTTCAGTTTCAGCGGCGGCGACCGTTATGAAGGCTCTTACCTGCATGGCGTACGTACCGGACGGGGCGCTTTCTATGATGCAAACGGCGATACGTACACGGGTAATTTTAAGGATGGGTTGCCCGACGGCAAGGGTGTCTTTGTCTGGGCGTCCGGAACGCGATACGACGGATATTGGGTGAATGGCGTCCGTAGCGGGTATGGCGTGTACAAATGGAGCAACGGCGATGTCTATGACGGCGAATGGCGTAATGATAAGCCCAATGGCTATGGAAAACTGATCCTTTCCGACGGAACGCGATACGAAGGCCACTTTGTGAACGGACTGAAGGAAGGCAAGGGGGTGGAGACCGATAAGAACGGCAAAACCTTCGAGGGTAATTTCAGGCAGGGACACAGAACCGGCTCCGCGTCCCCCAGGGTTGGAGCGGTAAATCCGTAAACTTCTTTACCGGTGTATTAAGTGAGCTTTCAGTTTTTCTTCCAGAATCCGCGGGAGAAGAGAATCAGTACGGTAAACAGTTCAAGACGCCCGATCAGCATCAGGAAAGCCATCAGCCATTTTGCCGGATCGGGCAGGCCGTTCCAGGAAGAGGCAGGGCCTGTCAGCCCTATTCCGGAGCCCATGTTGCCGATGCTCGAGATGGCCGTACCTACCGAATCCGCAAATCCGAGGCCCAGGGCCATCATGACGAGGCTGCCGGCGATGATAATGGCTAAATATACAAAGATAAAGGCAAGCGTATGGGTAAGCATGGAGGGTGGAATGACCTGTTTGTTTATGCGCACCGGCAATACGGCATTGGGATGGATGAGCCGCCTGAACTCATTGCGGGCCACTTTTGCGAGGATAACGATGCGGATGGATTTCAGTCCTCCCGACGTGCTTCCGGCACATGCGCCGATAAGCATCAGGAAACATAATGTTCCCCATAGCGCGGGTTCCCATGTCATGTAATCGGCGGTGTTATATCCTGTGGAGGTGTGAAGTGAGGCCACCTGGAAGAAGGATTTGCGGAAGGCTTCCTCTATTCCCATTGGAGTGGTGTGATATAGTCCGGCCGTAATGGTCAGGGTGAAGACGGCCACGGAGGCCAGGTACCATTTCAACTCTGAGTTTGCGAAGAATTTCCTGAATTTCCGGTTGACGAAGAGCAGCAACAGGGTAAAGTTGATCCCCGATGCCGTCATGAAAACGGCCGTGACATATTCGATATAGGGTGAATGATAGTGTCCTATGCTGGCCTGTTTGGTTGAAAAACCGCCTGTGGCCGTTGTGGTAAAGGCATGGCATACACTGTCGAAGGCGCTCATTCCGCCGGCCATGTAGAGCAGGATCACAATGAGCGTCAGCCCGAAGTAGATACTCCATATCCATTTGGCGGTTACTCCGATACGGGGGTGCACCTTGTCCTGGTTCACTCCGCTGGATTCGGCGGCGGAAAGCTGGATTCCCCCCACTCCGAAGATCGGCAATACGGCTATCGTGAAGAACACAATGCCCAGTCCGCCGAACCATTGGATGATGCTGCGCCAGAAGAGCAGGCCATGCGGAAGGGCTTCCACGTCGTCGAGGATACTGGAGCCTGTGCTGGTAAAGCCCGACATGGCTTCAAAGAATGCGTTTGTGACGCCGGGTATGTACCCGCTGGCGTAGAACGGCAGCATGCCGAAAACGGATACGACGACCCACGATATGCTTACGATGATAATTCCGTCACGCTTGCCCAATTGCCTTTCCGCTTTTCGTCCGGTAAAGACCAGTATGGCTCCCACACCCCCTGTGACAAGCGTGGTCATTATGAAACTGTTCAGGTCATCCTCGCCGTAACAGAGCGAGACGCCTATGCAGCAAAGCAGCATAACGGTTTCCAGGAGAACCAGAAGCCCCATGATGCGGTATATCATCTTTGTATTTATCATTTCCGTCAATTGAAATATTTCTCTATCTTCTTGATCATCATGTCCAGGCAGAACACTACGACGTGGTCGCCGGCCCGGATCATGGTATCTCCCGTAACCAATTGCCCTTCTCCCTGGCGCACCAGTCCGCCGATGGTCGTTCCTTTGGGTAATCCCAGGTCTTTGACCGGATGTCTGGTGATCCTGGACTCCGGTTTGACGGTGAACTCGGCCACGTCCGCATTGGCAAAGGTCAGGCTTTTCACGTTCGAAACGTCTGCGTCCAGCATCATCTGGTAGATGTGTCCGGCGGTGATCATCTTTTTATTGATGACCGTACCGATGTCCAGGCTTTCCGCCATCGTGATGTAGTCGATGTTTTCCACTTCGGCCACTGTTTTGCTCACTCCCATGCGTTTGGCGGCGAGACAGGCCAGGATGTTGGTCTCGGAATTTCCGGTAAGGGCCACGAAGGCCTGTGTGTTCTTAAGTCCTTCTTCCACGAGCATGTCCATGTTTCTGCCGTCGCCGTTGATGATCATTACGCGGTCGTCCAGCAGTTCGGTGAGGCGGTTGCAGCGTTCGGCGCTGCTCTCGATGATCTTTACTTTCATATAGTCCGGAACGTATTGTGCGGTTCGTACGGCTATGCGGCCGCCCCCCATGATCATGACGTTCTGCACATCCGCCTCATCTTCTTTTCCGGCGATCTTCCGGATGTATGGAACATATTTCCGGGTGGTGGTGAAGTAAACGATGTCATGCAGTTTCAGGGTGTCGTCTCCCCGTGGAATGATGGTTTCGTTCCCCCGTTTGATGGCCACCACGTGATAGGGTATGCCCGGCCCTCCCAGCTCATAGAGGGGAATGTCCAGTATCCCGGCTTTTTCACGCAGCTTGGCGCCGATAAGGATGAGCGTTCCTCCGCAAAATTCCCACCATTGGCGCACCCAGCTCATGCGCATGGAGGATACGATCTCCTTGGCCGCCAGCATTTCGGGATAGATGAGCGAATGTACGCCGAGGTTCCTGAAGAATTCTTTGTTTTTGGGCAGGAGGTATTCGTAGTTGTCGATGCGCGCCACTGTCTTTCCGGCGCCCAGGTTCGTGGCAAGCATACAGGCCGTCACGTTGCGGCTTTCATCCGGAGTGACCGCGACGAACAGGTCTGCCTCGTTCACCCCGACATCTTCCAATGCGCTGATCGACGTGGGCGACCCCGCCACCGTCATCAGGTCGAAGTTGACGCTCAACGGACTGAGCTTGTCTTCGTCGTCGTCTATCAGAATAATATCCTGCTTCTCGCGTGAGAGCAATTTGGCGAGGTGTGTACCTACCGCACCGGCGCCGGCGATGATGATCTTCATAATTGTTTCCTTTATTATTCATGCGTAACTTGTGACCCCCATTCACCTTACCAGGTGAGACCCATTCATATTTTTCAATTCTTTATAAATGGCTTCTTCGTTCATTCCGCACAGTTCGTACAGTTCGGGTATGGAACCGTGTTCGATGAATTTGTCGGGCGCTCCGATCCGTCTGACGAGCGGAGAGTAGCCGTTGTCCGACATGAATTCCAGTATGGCGCCGCCCATTCCTCCGTTGATGACTCCGTCTTCTACGGTGATGATCTTCTTGAATTTGCGGCCTGCTTCGTGCAGCAGTTCCGTATCTAAGGGTTTGAGAAACCGCAAGTCGTAGTGGGCGACGGACAGTCCTTCTTTCTCCGCCCG
>JAIRNG010000085.1 GCA_031258135.1 Mediterranea sp. (in: CFB group bacteria) | reverse complement strand
TATCTGGGTGGTGGATATTTTAGTGTGCCCCAGCAGCTTGCTTACGGTTTCTATCGGAGTGCCTAATGACAGGTTTAATGTAGCCGCTGTATGCCGGGCAACATGGAATGTAACGTTTTTAGTTATCCCGGCAGCTTTAGACCAGTTCTTTAAATGATAATTTGCATGATCATTCTTTGGTAAAGAAAATATTGTTTCCCTGCCGGTATCTTCCGGTAGCCATTTAAGAGCCTCATCGCTTACCGGAAATGTTTCATCCCTTTTGGTTTTAACCACTTTCAACCTTAGCAACGTACATCCATCGCTCCCTTTATATAAGTCCGACCATGTTATGGATGCCAAATCGCTATAACGCAGCCCAACCAGACAGGCAAACAGGAATGCCCATTTTATCCCATCGTACTTACATGGGGTAGCAATCAGTTTTTTTATTTCTTCTATCGTTAGATATTCCCTTCTACCCTCATGGGCCTTTGGCAAATCGGTATTTTCAAGTTTATCAATCGGGTTCTTAGCGATAATATCGGCTTTTACTGCCTTCCTAATTATATATGCAAATTTCTTGAATAGATTATGCTGGGTATTTGGCCCTAATAGGACATCCTTGTCTCTATCCTTATTACCCGTACGTTTGTAATTACCATTTTTAGCCGTTCTAAGATACTCTATAAATCCAAGTACATATTTATCGTCTACATGTTGAAAAGTCGTATTGTCACCGGAGTACATTGAAATATGCTTCGCTAATGCCTGAAGAGTATAATAATACCCGTGTGGGTTTCCGCTTTTCTTCAAAGCCTCATCGGCCTGGAACAAAATATAGTCAATGAGTTTAGTTTTGGGGCGGTTTGAGAGAACGAAGCCGTTTTCATTCCTTTGTAGCTCGACGTTCTTTTCCGCTACTACGGTTCTTGCAATCCGGCAAGTCTCCTCATTCTGAGCTTTTATAATAGGCGATAACTCCAGATTAAGATATAAGCCTAAATATTGCTTTATCCTTTTACCATCCCGACAGAAGTCTATGAAAAGGGAAATGTTGCCGGTATTAAGTTTCTTTCCTCTTAGATATACATATTCCTTGGCTTTCGACAACTGTTTTTCTCCTTTTTGAGATTTCAGAGAATAACCTTCCAGAAGTTCATCCGCTGTTATGTATAACGCCTTCTTTCTTGCCATAATTCCACCTTAATACCGCAAATATATAAAATTATACGCAACGGGGAACAAATAGAGAAAGAATAAAAAGTAAACAAGCGATAAATAAAGGAAAATCGAGGGACAAACGAGGGACAAACTGTACATAAATAAGGGGAAATTTCGGGTATTTCGGCAAATAAAAGAAGAAAGGGAAAAGGCAACTAAATTACTGATTATCAGTGAATTAGTTGTCTTTATTTGTGTTTTATTCTTTCCAAAAAGTCACTTCAAGGTCAGATCCAGTCAACCCCAAGATTCTATAACGTATTGAAAATCAAAAGAAAGCACCTTACCGTTGCTTTCTCTGGGACAAAAATAGGAATTATTTTGTTACCATACTACATTCCTTTGCAATTATTTAAAAACCTATCAACTATTGGGGGGATACTTGTTTAATATCCTTAGATCCATCTCAAGAGCACCTGAAGGTTTGTAATTCATCACATCTTGTAAGGCTGAAGCCTGATGTGATAGCCTTACCCCCGTTGTGCAGTCTCTCGAACACCCCTGTTATACATCAAAGAAATCAGACCTGCTCTCTTTAAAGTGCGGGCAAGTTTTGTTTATCTATCACAGTTATAGCTTAGGTATCAGATAAAAAGCCAATGAAAGGTTGCCTGTCTGCGAAATATTATATAGTTTTGCCAAGATATGTGAGATGTCATTATTATGGAGAAATTCTCTCAAGCCATACTTTATTATTTACTTTACGGTTCATGTTATCTGCTTTCACTGGTCCCGTTGAGAGGACTCTACGTGTTATCGGACGGACTTTATTATCTCATTTATTACGTTACACGTTACCGTAGAAAAGTCGTGCGCAAGAACTTGACGAACTCTTTCCCTGAAAAAAAAGTTATTGAGATCGCCGTCATAGAAAAGAAGTTCTATGCCATGTTATGTGACTATTTCTTTGAATCCATTAAATTGGCCGGTATAAGTAAGAGGGAAATCCTCAGACGGATGTCATTTGAAGGATTGGAGCGCGTGGATGAACTGGCCGGTGAAGGGCGTTCGGCGGCTTTCTATCTGTCGCATACGTTTAACTGGGAGTGGATAACGTCATTTCCGATGCATATCCACAGCAAGGGAGTTGTCTTCGGGCAGATATACCATAAACTGGCAAATAAAGCGTTTGACCGTTTGTTTCTTAAATTACGCAAGCGTTTCGGAGCGATCAGTATTCCGATGCCCGATACAGCCCGTGTGATGATGAGCTATAAGAAGGAAGAAAAGCCCGTGATTATAGGTTTTATTGCAGATCAGGCGCCGAAATTACATACGGTTGATCATTGGGTTGATTTTCTTCATCAGGATACGGCCGTAATCACAGGCACCGAACGTATCATTAAGAAACTCAATTGCGTAGCTGTGTTTTGCTCCATGGTAAGTGAAAAGCGCGGATATTACGTTTGTAAGGTAGAACGGGTCATTGAGGAAACATGCAACATTCCGGATTATGAACTGACGGATATGTATTATAAACATCTGGAGGAAACAATCCGAAAATATCCGAGTTCCTGGTTATGGACGCATAAACGCTGGAAGCGTACAAAAGAAGAATTTGAACAGTATAAACTGGAGCAAGAGATCGCGAAAAAGAAACGACTGGAACAAACTGAAGAAGAACAAGCATGATAGTATCTATTATTGTAGCCGCTGCCGAAAACAATGTGATTGGCGGTAATAATCAATTGCTTTGGCGACTGCCGAACGACCTGAAACGGTTCAAGTCCATAACGACCGGCCATACGGTGATTATGGGACGTAAAACATACGATTCCATGGGCAGGGCGTTGCCAAACCGGAGAAATATTATTATTTCACGAGACGCCGGGCTGAAGATCGAAGGTTGTGAAACCGCAAACAGTCTGGAAAGCGCCCTTCAATCAGCGGCCGATGAAAAGGAAGTTTTTGTGATTGGCGGAGAACAGATCTATAAACAAGCCTGGGATAAAGCCGATAGGCTCTATCTGACCCGCGTACATACGGAAAAAGAAGGAGATACGTTTATTCCCGAAATCCGGGCCGATCAATGGACTGAGGAAAGTCGCGACTCTCACCCGGCTGACGAGAAGCATCCTTATGCCTACTCTTTTATCGCCTATAAGAGAAAACCACTCAAATACGTAACGTCATGAAAGAATTTCTTCAAGTCCTGAGACGTTTTGTTCCTCCATATAAAAAGTTCCTGGCCTGGGCCGTAGGACTGAATATATTATCTGCTATATTGAATGTCTTTTCCTTTGCCCTGATCGTTCCCATTCTTCAGATTTTGTTTAAGATGGACGAGGCGCAGGCGTATAGATTTATGCCTTGGGATAGTGATGCCGACTTATCGGATATTGCACAGAATAACTTTTATTACTATGTATCTCAACTGATAGAAACTCATGGCGCCGCAATGACACTGATGCTTTTGGGAATATTCCTGACTGTGATGACGCTGATGAAAACAGGATGTTATTTCGGATCTTCGGCAGTTATGATTCCGTTGCGTACCGGAGTTGTTCGCGACATCCGGGTGGTGCTCTACAAGAAAGTAACGCGATTGCCTCTGTCTTTCTTCTCCGAAGAGCGGAAAGGGGATATTATCGCCCGTATGAGTGGAGACGTAAACGAGGTAGAAACCTCTGTGACCAGTTCGCTGGATATGTTGATCAAGAATCCCATTCTGATATTGATCTACTTTGTTACGTTGATCATGATCAGTTGGGAACTGACATTGTTTACCATACTCGTAGTGCCTGGTCTGGGTTGGGCCATGGGCGCTATCGGCAAGAAGCTAAAGCGCAAATCATTGTATGCCCAGGAAAAATGGAGCGAAACCATGACGCAGATGGAAGAGACGCTGGGCGGGTTACGCATCATCAAAGCTTTTATCGCGGAAAGGAAAATGATTGACCGGTTCACCAAATGCAGTAACGAGTATAGAAGGGCAACCAATAAAGTAGCCATTCGCCAGGCATCGGCGCACCCAATGAGTGAGTTCCTGGGTACGGTAATCATTGTTATTGTATTATGGTTTGGCGGTTATTTGATCTTGAATGAGAATAGCGCTGTGATTGACGCGCCTACATTCATCTTTTACTTAGTGATTCTGTATAGCGTGCTTAATCCGCTGAAAGAGTTTTCCAAAGCCAGTTACAACATACCGAAAGGCATGGCCTCCATGGAGCGCATCGATAAAATATTGCAGGCGGAGAATAAGATCAGGGAGATTGAACAACCCAAACAACTTCCGGGTTTTAACAGCCGGATTGAATTTAAGGATGTCACCTTTAGCTACAATGAAAACAGGATGGTGCTTAGAAACATCAATCTGACGGTAGAAAAAGGTAAAACGATTGCCCTGGTTGGCCAGTCGGGCTCCGGAAAGTCCACATTGGTGGATCTTGTGCCGCGTTACCATGATGTGCAAAAAGGAGAACTCCTGATAGATGGCGTCAACATTAAAGACGTTCGTATCCATGATTTGCGCAGCCTCATTGGAAATGTAAACCAGGAAGCGATCCTGTTCAATGACTCTTTCTTTAATAATATTGCTTTCGGTGTGGAGCATGCTACGATGGAAGAAGTCGTGGAAGCTGCGAAAATCGCCAATGCCCATGAGTTCATTATGGAATCGGAATTTGGCTATGACACCAACATCGGCGACAGGGGATGTAAACTCTCCGGCGGGCAGCGTCAACGTATCAGTATAGCCCGCGCCATCCTGAAGAATCCTCCGATCCTTATTCTGGATGAGGCCACTTCCGCTTTGGATACCGAATCGGAACGTTTGGTTCAGGAAGCCCTGGAACGTTTGATGAAAACACGTACTACGGTCGCTATTGCGCATCGTCTCTCGACGATCAAGAACGCGGATGAGATTTGCGTGTTATATGAAGGCGAAATCGTGGAACGCGGTAAACATGAGGAACTGTTGAATAAAGACGGATATTATAAACGCCTGAACGACATGCAAAGCCTGTGAGAATGTTCAACATTCACCCTTTCCGTCCGAAATCGGCCGGTATTTCGCCCCATTCCTTTGTTTGCCATTTTATGATTGGGGTGGTATAGGTGTTTTCCCTAAGCCATTTTTCCGCACGCCCGATGATCCGGAACAGCGTCTCGGTTTCGGCTGTCCGCGGGAGCGTAGTTCTGCATTTTTTCTCCCTGACCCATTTCATCGCATTCATACTGTCGGTATATATCGGCATGCCGGATCCTGCTGTTTTGATCATGGCAAGGCCATGGACGAGGGCCAGGAACTCACCGATGTTGTTTGTTCCCATCATCGGCCCTATATGGAAGAGTTCCTTCCGGCTGGCAATATGTACGCCACGGTATTCCATCATTCCCGGATTTCCGCTGCAAGCCGCATCTACCGCCAGACTCTCCATGATGACGCAAGGGGGAATTTGTCTTATCACTTTTTGGGGAGCGTTCTTGCCGATGTATTCATAAGGAGAATGTGCGAATGCATATTTAGCCTCTTCCTTCGTATCGAAGGACTTGTATCTGGCCCCTTCATAGCCCTTGGTCTGGAGCAAACAATCTTTCCAGGAGGTATATACGCCCGGTGTAACCCCATTCCAGACTACGTAGTATTTTTGTTTTGCCATATCGGTATATATCTTTCGTATGTAAAGTTACAATATAATTTCATAAGTACTGAATCAAAATCAGTTTATATGATTATATCAATAATGCCCAATCAGTAAGTTAAAGGAGTTATCGCTCGCTTTGCCTTTTTGAAGTAGTACGGAAGCTCCAAACTTATCTGTTTCGCCTCGTCATAGTACTATGATAGCTCAAAATATATCTGTTTCACCTCGTCATAGTACTATGACAACTCCAAATATATCTGTTTCACCTCGTCATAGTACTATGACAGCTCAAAATGTATCTGTTTCACTTCGTCATAGTACTATGACAGCTTAAAATGTATATGTTTCATCCCGTCATAGTACTATGACAGCTCAAAATGTATATGTTTCATCTCGTCATAGTACTATGACAACTCCAAATGTATATGTTTCACCTCGTCATAGTACTATGACAGCTAAAAATATATATGTTTCATCCCGTCATAGTACTATGACAGCTCAAAATGTATCTGTTTCACCTCGTCATAGTACTATGACAACCCTAAATATATATGTTTCATCTCGTCATAGCACTATGACAACCCCAACCTTTGAATTACTGATTCGCATTAATACATCTACTTAAGAATTTGTCTGAGATGAACATAAAAAACAAACAAACGGATGGAGGTTTTT
>JAIRNG010000078.1 GCA_031258135.1 Mediterranea sp. (in: CFB group bacteria) | reverse complement strand
GCAAATGCCTGTTGCAGATCAGCCAGCAGGTCGTCAATATGTTCCGTTCCGATGGACAAACGCACCGTCCCCGGTTTAATGCCTTGCTCCGCCAATTCCCGTTCATTCAACTGGGAGTGTGTGGTGGTTGCCGGATGGATAACCAGCGATTTTACATCTGCCACATTGGCCAGTAATGAGAATATCTCCAGACTGTCAATAAACCGGTGCGCTTCCTGTTGTCCGCCTTTCACGTCAAACGTAAAGATAGAGCCGGCGCCTTTGGGGAAGTAGCTCCGGTACAGGGCATGATCGGGATGTTCGGGCAATGCCGGGTGATTAACCTTTTCCACTTTCGGATGGTTTTTGAGGTATTCCACTACTTTGAGGGCATTTTCCACATGACGTTCCACCCGGAGGGAAAGTGTTTCCAATCCTTGTAGCAATATGAAAGCATTCAGAGGACTGATTGTCGCACCCGTATCACGTAACAGGACAGCCCGGATACGTACTGCATAAGCAGCCTCGCCCGCTGCATCTACAAAGCGTACGCCATGATAGCTCGGAGTAGGTTCTGTCAGTTGGGGGAATTTACCGGAAGCCTTCCAATCGAACTTACCCGAATCCACGATCACGCCACCCAACGATGTGCCATGTCCGCCGATAAACTTTGTGGCCGAATGAACCACAATGTCCGCTCCATATTCGATCGGGCGGATCAGATAGGGTGTGCCGAATGTATTATCAACAATTAGTGGAATACGATGCTTATGCGCTATAGCCGCAACAGCTTCTATATCGATTATGTTGGAATTCGGGTTGCCTAATGTTTCAATAAAAACGGCTTTGGTATTATCCTGAATCGCTTTCTCGAAGTTCGACAGATCGGACGGATCCACAAATGTAGTCGTTATTCCATAAGAAGGCAGCGTATGTGACAGTAAGTTATATGTGCCTCCATAGATGGTTTTGGCCGATACGATATGATCGCCCGCAGAGGTGATATTCTCAAAAGCGTACGTCATGGCCGCCGCACCGGAAGCTACGGCAAGCCCTGCCACCCCTCCTTCAAGAACGGCCACACGTTCTTCAAAAACACCCTGTGTGGAGTTCGTCAATCGTCCATAGATATTTCCCGCATCAGTCAACCCGAAACGGGCCGCTGCATGCGCCGAGTTATGAAACACATACGAAGTGGTCTGGTAAATAGGTACTGCCCGGGCGTCAGTGACCGGGTCGGGTTGCTCTTGTCCTACATGGAGCTGCAATGTTTCAAAATGTAATTTGTTCCTTTCCATAATCTTAGTTGTTTTATACTGAATGATTTTTTGCAAAGCTACAATACAAAGAAATGTCAGACAAGAAAGTATAAAAATATAGAAAATAGCCCTATATTTACAACGTTAAATGTTTATATGTTCTGATCAGGATGACTAAATAACCCGTTTAGAGAATTTTATTCTATGGATGCCTTAGACAAAACCGATCTGCAGATACTCAGGATATTGCAGAACAACTCCAAATTAACTACCAAAGAACTTGCCGCCCGGGTTAACCTGTCCACAACCCCGGTCTTTGAACGGCTCAAACGGCTTGAGACCGAAGGTTATATCAAGAAATATGTTGCCTTGCTGGATGCGGAAAAGCTAAATTGCGGATTCGTGGTGTTTTGCAGCGTCAAACTCAAAAGATTGAATCGCGACATAGCCGCAGAGTTCACCCGCGTCATACAAGACATTCCGGAAGTGACCGAATGTTACAATGTTTCCGGGGAGTATGACTACCTGCTGAAGATACACGCACCGGACATGAAATACTATCAGGAGTTTATCCTCAACGTATTAGGCACAATCGATAGCCTGGGGTCGCTAAGAAGTACTTTCGTGATGGCGGATGTAAAGCGCAACCATGGCATTTCTATCTGAACGGCTTAACCTTTACGCAGAATGAAAGTTTGAAAAAGAATTGTAACCATTTCGTCTGAGAATTGTATACCTGTTGACTTCACACTGTAATCTCACCTCCCGAACTTTGTCGCAACAATTAATTAACAGCGACTTTTAAATGAAAGGGATCATCAGGGTGAAGCAAACAACAGTTGTGTTATTATTATTGCTATCGACTATTCCACTGGCCGGAAAGAATATTAAAGGTATTATCATAGACAAATCTTCCGGAGAGCCACTTATCGGAGCTACTATCCGGATGGCCGGAACAAATACGGGCGTTGTGACCGGCACAGACGGTCGCTTTATCCTGTCCGGCTTACCGGAAGGAGAAACCTGCCGGATCATCATAAACTACGTAGGTTATAAACCCCTGCAACTCTCCATTGATGCCGGCGAAACAAACCAGGATACGGTTTATGAGCTTGAAACAGATACACAGGCGCTAAATGATGTGGTGGTCATTGGCCATAAGAACCTCGAGAGTGATAAAGTTTTGTTGCAGGAGCGACAACAGGCCGCGTTTGCCATCGAAAATCTGGGTGCAAAGGAAATGGGCATGAAAGGCGTGTCAACGGTTTCCGACGGAGTGAAGAAGATTACCGGCATATCCATTGCCGGCGCAGGACAGTTGATTGTCCGTGGCTTGGGCGACCGTTACAGTACAACGACCATGAACGGGCTGCCGATCGCTTCGCCCAATCCCGACCATAAGCTCATCCCGCTTGACCTCTTTCCCACTTCAATCGTGAAGAACATCACCGTCAGCAAGGTGTATGAGGCGAGTTCATTTGCCGATTACTCGGGAGCACACGTCGATATCGGTACGAAAGAGAACACCGGGGGCAATTTCTTTTCTGTTTCGGGTAGTGTGGGAGGCAACTCCAACACGCTGTTCAAAGACTTCTACCACAGTGACCGTAAAGGAAGCCTGCTCAGCAATAACAGTCTGGACAAGCAGTTGCTCGACATGGGCAAGAATGACTTTGAGGAATACATCCGGCAGCACGACGCCTTCGGCACCTCTTTCTCCATATCGGAAAAGCGTTCCCTGCCCGACTTCGGACTGTCGGCAGGCATGGGCAGGGACTGGAGCATCGGAAACCGGAAGCTGAGTCTGTTGGCTTCGCTGGGGGTGAACAGCGACAGCCGGATTATGAAAGACGCCTTTGTCACCACACTTACCGCGCAAGGCACGAACCTGAATCATTTTGATTATGACAGTTATACCTCCGGGTTGAGGATTGCGGGACTGGCCGGTATCACTTACGCGCCAAGCCAAGCCGGCCGCATCAGTTACACTTTGTTCTATGCCCGCAATGCGATAGATAATTATATGCTTCGCGAGGGATACGACGCCGAGAAAATAGACCTCATCGGGAGTAACAGCGTATTTCATGCGTACAGTCTGTTGAACAACCAGCTACTGGGGCACCACGAGCCGGGTGGCCGATGGCTGTTGGACTGGAGTGCATCCTACGGCATGACGGGAAGCGATGAGCCCGACCGCCGCCAGGTGATGTTCCGCAAGGACGGCGGTAAGATCAGCCTCTTCAAGCTCAATAAGCAGGAAACGATGCGTTACTTTGGCGAGCTTGACGAGAAAGAAGTAGTAGGCGATCTGAAACTGGCCTACAAGACAGGAGAGCACAACCGGATACGCCTCGGAGCAACCTTCAAAGACAAGTCACGCGATTTCCGGTCTGTTCGTTTCTACTATAACCTCAATCAGATCAATCCTGAGATTACGGATGTCTACAACACGGACGGTTATCTGAATCCGGAAAATATTGCCGGCGGCACGCTTCCTGTCATCCGCGACAAGCAGGATAAATATAGTTATTTCGCAGGGAATGAGATAGGAGCAATGTTCATCGATACCGATTACTTCCTTTTACCCTCACTGTTGCTAAGCGCAGGTTTGCGTTACGAACATTCCAGGCAGTGGGTGCGCTACTGGACGGATGCCTCGATTGAAAAACGGTCGGAGTTGAACACGGATGACCTCTTCCCTGCATTTAATATGAGATACACGCTGAACAACGGACATAGCTTGCGACTGGCTGTTTCGCGTACCGTTACCCGTCCCTCGTTCATCGAGATGGCCCCGTTCCTGTATAAGGCATCATACGGTAGCGCCGAGATACGGGGTAACGAGAACCTGCAGAACGGTTATAACTACAGCGTTGACCTGCGCTATGAATTCTTCCCGGGGAACAACAAGGGCGATATGCTTTCCGTTACGGGTTATTACAAGAAGCTGAAGTCTCCCATCGAGCGGGTACAGGAATCCTCCGGCGGGTCGGCTGTTCATTCCTTCCGGAATGCCAGCGGCGGGGTGGCTGCCGGAGCGGAAGTGGAAATCCGTAAGGAACTCTTCAACGACTTCCGCTTAGGATTCAACGGATCGTACATTTACACCAATGTCAACCTGCCCAAAGGCGAAGGTATCTACACCGACAGCGAGCGCCAGCTCCAGGGGGCGTCTCCCTATCTGGCCAACGCCGACCTGAGTTACAGCCCGCGTTTCGGAGAAGACAGGCAACTCACACTGGCCGTGATGTACAATCTGCAAGGCCCGCGAATCAATACGGTGGGCATCTACGAGGTAGGCAATGTGGAACAGAAACCCCTGCACACGCTCGACGTGGCGGGCAGCTATGCCTTCAACCGCCATTTCAGCGCGAAGCTGCAAGTCAAGAACCTGCTGGACAGCACGATCCGCTTCGTGCAAGACATCCCCAAGACCGGCGAAAAGATAACGGTAGAAGCGTTCAGGCTGGGCGTTGACGCCGAAATCGGATGCACATATACCTTCTGAGTTTCAATAGTGTTTAATATAAATAGAGTAAGAACATTAATTTCCAACGTATGAAAAGAGTTGATTTCAAATTCATGGCGGGAGCAGTAATCGCCTCCCTGCTGGTATTCACTGCTTGCAGTAAAGATGACGACCCCGGGAACGGAGAGGAGAACGAGTTGACCGAACTCAAGGGCGAGACCACGAAAAGCATCACCCTCAAGCAGGGAAAGACTTACCCCTTGACCGGAGGTTTCCATGTCAAGAGCGGCGCTACGCTGACCATTGAAGCGGGAGTGACCGTCATTGCCAAAGACGATGACGTCGTGGACTATATCCTGATTGAACAGGGAGCGAAGATCGACGCGCAAGGCACGGCAAACACTCCCATCATCATGACTTCCGGGAAGAAAGAAGCCGGAGCATGGGGCGGACTGCACATTTGCGGCAGCGCACCGACCAACATCGGCGCGGCGGGCAAGTCGGAGATTGGTGACGCCGCTTACGGAGGCAACAATGCCGCCGACAATTCGGGCACCCTGCGCTACATCCGCCTGGAGTATACCGGATATGCGTTCAGCGAAGAGAAAGAGGCCAATGGCGTAACGTTCTACGGCGTAGGCAACGGCACGAAAGTGGAATACCTGCAAGCCTACAAGGGTTCCGACGATGGCTTCGAATGGTTTGGCGGAACGGTAGATGCCAAGTACCTGGTTTCCACCGACTGTAGCGACGACTCGTTCGACTGGACCGAAGGCTGGAGCGGACGCGCCCAGTTCCTTGTGGCCTGCCAAGGCGCGGAAACCTCCATC
This sequence comes from Mediterranea sp. (in: CFB group bacteria), assembly GCA_031258135.1. Lineage (GTDB taxonomy): Bacteria > Bacteroidota > Bacteroidia > Bacteroidales > Bacteroidaceae > Bacteroides. Next base: position 1,967 of record JAIRNG010000078.1, on the reverse strand, counting down.
GGCTACGACTGCGACGCCCTGATAGAAGCAGACAACAACGGCACGAACGCCGCAGCGACCCCCGTGTCTCACCCCACGCTGGCCAACCTCACGCTGATTGGCAACTCCTACACCGTCAACAAACGAGGCATCCGCCTGCGCGCCGGCACACAGGTGAGCATCTACAATGCGCTGGTCACGGGCAAGGCAAACTGCCTGACCACCGAGACCACCGAGACCGAACAAGCCTTGGTGAACAACACTTCCGTACTCAACCACATTCACCTGGAAAGCGGAGTGAGTACATCCTCAAATGGCTATACGCAAGACCTCTTTACCCAGAGCGCCAACAACAATGCCATTAACCAGATGCTGACTTTCACAAGCAAATACATCGGAACCGTTACCGGCGGAAAGGACATGCCGTCGGTGAACGCGTTCTTCAGTACGGCCAACTACAAAGGCGCCGTTCAAACGAATAGTGACTGGACGATGGGCTGGACACTATAGTTGTTAATTACACCCTGTCCCCTGATCTGCGGATGTCGTCATCCGCTTTTCAGGGGATTTCCTTTCCTACACTTTATTGTCTTCTTTTTTTGTAAAAAGCCATAAAGAGCCGGTTTGATTCCCTAACCCCGCCTGAAGGCCTTCTGCTGTGTGGTATATATAGGGTACCCTTATACTATATATAAGGCACCCTTATAACATATATAAGGTACCCTTGTATATACCACCCTATCGGAATGTCCATGATATTGTCGGTAATTATTGATAAAAAACACCGGATACTTCACTCCCATCCGGCTGGGAGATAGTTTATTAACTCAACCATTTTCACCCGTATCGCCTGCAAGCCACTGAGGGAAGGCGTGCCTGACCGCAGATTATATCAATAACAGATGCTGGCCTTGATTTTTATCTCTCTCGCTTGGAATACACGCGTTTTTCATGTAATTTTGCACCACTACTTTATAAGCAAAGAAATCAGATATGATAGCTAAGATTGAACAATTGCTGCAAGAGGTGAAAGCCGCAACAGCCGCAAGCGCCGGCGAACTGGAAGCCCTGCGCATCAGATACCTCAGTAAAAAAGGCGCCATCAACGACCTGATGGCCGATTTCCGCAACGTGGCCGCCGAACAGAAGAAAGAAGTAGGCATGAGGCTGAACGAACTGAAAAACGCCGCGCAGGAAAAGATCAACACCCTGAAGGAGCAGTTTGAAAGCAAAGACAACGCAGACGCGGAACAGGACCTTACCCGTTCGGCCTATCCGGTGAAGCTGGGCACACGCCACCCAATCACGATTGTCCGCAACGAAGCTATTGACATCTTTGCCCGTCTGGGATTCAGCATTGCCGAAGGCCCGGAAATTGAAGACGACTGGCACGTGTTCTCCGCACTGAACTTCGCAGAAGACCACCCGGCGCGTGACATGCAGGATACATTCTTCATCGAGGCGAACCCTGATATTATACTGCGTACGCATACCTCATCCGTCCAGATACGCGCGATGGAAGCGAACCCGCAACCACCGATCCGCATCATCTGCCCGGGACGCGTGTACCGCAACGAGGCGATCAGCTACCGTGCGCACGCTTTCTTCCATCAGATCGAGGCGCTGTACATCGACAAAAACGTGTCGTTCACCGACCTGAAGCAGGTGTTGCTGCTGTTTGCGAAAGAGATGTTCGGCAATGACACCAGGATACGCCTGCGCCCGTCCTATTTCCCATTCACCGAGCCAAGCGCGGAAATGGACATCAGTTGCAACATCTGCGGAGGGAAAGGCTGCGCGTTCTGCAAGCATACCGGCTGGGTAGAAATCCTGGGCTGCGGCATGGTAGACCCGAATGTGCTCGAAGCATCCGGCATCGACAGCAAGGCCTACACCGGCTATGCGCTCGGAATGGGTATCGAGCGCATTACGAACCTGAAATATCAGGTAAGCGACCTCCGCCTGTTCTCCGAAAACGACGTCCGCTT
>JAIRNG010000064.1 GCA_031258135.1 Mediterranea sp. (in: CFB group bacteria) | reverse complement strand
TTGTTTAATTACTCCCGCCGGAAAACATCGGTGGTAAATATCGGCGCCGTTCCGTTAGGAGGTAATTATCCTGTTCGTATTCAGTCGATGACCAATACCTCTACGCTGGATACGGAAGCCTGTGTAGCACAGGCAAAGCGCATTGTTGACGCCGGCGGTGAATATGTTCGTCTCACCACCCAGGGTATCAGAGAAGCCGGCAACCTGATGCATATCAATATCGGCTTGCGTACGGACGGTTATACGGTTCCCCTCATTGCCGATGTGCATTTTAATCCCAATGTGGCGGACGTAGCCGCCCGCTATGCAGAAAAAGTGCGGATCAATCCGGGCAATTATGCAGACGCCCCGCGTACGTTTAAGAAGACGGATCATACCGTTGGGGAGTATGCCTCCGGGTTGCAAAAGATACGGGAACGTTTTGCGCCTTTCCTTCAGATATGTAAAGAGAATCATACTGCTATCCGTATAGGCGTAAACCATGGGTCTTTGTCCGATCGCATCCTGTCGCGTTACGGTGATACTCCCCAGGGTATGGTAGAGTCTTGTATGGAGTTCCTTCGCATCTGTGTGGAAGAACGGTTCGCCGACGTGGTGATTTCCATTAAGGCGTCCAATGCCGTAGTGATGGTGAAAACCGTGCGCCTGCTTGTCGCTGTGATGGAGGAGGAAGGCATGGCTTTCCCGCTGCATCTGGGTGTGACGGAAGCCGGCGAAGGTGAAGACGGACGTATCAGATCCGCACTGGGTATCGGGGCGTTATTGGCCGATGGGCTGGGAGATACCATCCGGATTTCCCTGAGTGAAGAGCCTGAGGCCGAAATACCTGTAGCCCGTGAGCTGGTCGGATATGTCATGCAGCGGAACGGCCATCCGTATATTCCGGGCGTGGCTGCTGAGGCGTTTAATTACCTGTCTCCTGTGCGCCGCCGGACAACCGCCGTGCGTAATATCGGAGGAGACAACCTGCCGGTGGTCATTGCCGGACGGCTGGACGGCTCTACGGAGGTAGACCCCCGGTTTGCGCCCGATTATATTTATGCCGGACGTACAATGCCGGTTAATCCGGCGGAGGGCGCCGGATATATCCTTGACGCGGACGTTTGGACCGGGGAAGAGAATACCTGGCCGGCGTTTACTTACGCACAGTCCGATGAAATGGAGCGTTGCCGGAGCGAACTGAAATTCCTCTTCATGCCGTATCTGATGTTGACCGATGATGGTGTCGCTCTCCTGAGAAAACATCCTGAAGTCGTTCTTATTTCCCAGTCCAACCACAACAACCGTTTGGGTGAGCACAGGGCATTGGTGCATCTTTTAATGACCGGGGGATTGCGGAATCCTGTGGTGTTCTTCCAGCATTACGCCGAAGAAGAGGCCGGGAGCCTGCAGGTAAAGGCGGCCGCAGATATGGGAGCGTTGATCTTCGATGGCTTCTGCGACGGGATATTCATACTGAATCAGGGTAGTTTGCCCCATGCCGCTGTCGATTCAACGGCTTTCGGTATTTTACAGGCAGGGCGTGTCCGTACAAGCAAGACCGAATACATCTCCTGTCCCGGTTGCGGGCGTACGTTGTTTGATTTGCAAAAGACTATTGCACATGTGAAAGCCGCCACCTCTCATTTGAAGGGGCTGAAGATCGGGATTATGGGTTGCATTGTCAACGGCCCGGGAGAAATGGCCGATGCCGATTACGGTTATGTCGGCGCGGGACGCGGCAAGGTCAGTCTTTATAAACGCGGAGAATGTATCGAGAAGAACATTCCCGAAGAAGAAGCGGTAGCTAAACTCATTGAACTGATAAAAGCCAACGGCGGTTAAACGGCGCTGTCGCCGCTTGCAGACAGCACACGTCTGTACTCTTCCGGATGGTTAAGCACCTTCAGGGCCTCTCTCAGGTCATCGTCGTCTTTCAGTTGTTCGATGATGCTTCCCCTTTGGTAGTAGTAGCGTTTCACGATTTCGTAAGCGATCATGTTCCTTATGTCTTTAGCGAAATAGTCCAGGTCACGGTCCAGGTTATGGGTCAGTTTCTTTTCCAGCGCGCTGAACTCTTCGGCAGCCCCTTCCAGGTAGCCTTCAAATCCGGCGGCTTCTTTCAGGTTCTTCAGCGCCTTTTCGCTCTGCAGGTCATAGCCGAAGTCGGACTTCTTCACCATTTCCTTGAAATCGTTGAAGTCGGCATCCGTCAGCGTAAATGCTTCCGCAGGAGCGATTGTCGGGTGTTTCAGGCAGAACCGGGTTGCGTAATTAAAGATCAGATTGTCGTTTATCAGATAATAAAGGATGTTAGGCAACCGCTCCTGTTTTACGATCCGGTCCGGAGATATGCCGCCGCCGTCGCGCACTTCACGTCCGGCCGCCGTGTGGAATACGGTTGTCAGGCTGTCCGGTATGCGTCCTGCGCTTCCGTCTTCATTGCGGTTGTTGTAGTTGATCGCTTGTACGCAGCGTCCGCTTGGGATATAATATTTGGAGGTGGTTATCTTCAACATTCCGCCGTACGGCAATGAGCGGGGGATTTGTACCAGCCCTTTTCCAAAGGTGCGGGCGCCGATAATCACGGCGCGGTCAAGGTCTTGCAGCGCTCCGGCGAGTATTTCCGACGATGAGGCCGTTCCGTTGTTGACCAATACGGCGATGGGTATCTCCGTATCTATCGGTTCGCGCTGGGTTTTGTATGTGTTGCCGGCCTGCTTCAGCTTTCCCTGGGTGGTTACGATAACCTTTCCGCGGGGAACGAAACAGTTCGCTATCTCCACGGCTTCCTCTAACAGTCCGCCTCCGTTATTCCTCAGGTCGATAATCAATGAAGTGATCCCTTTGTTCTCTCTCAGGTCAAGGAATGCCTGTTTGAATGTTCTCGCGGGCTTGCCCGAAAAGCTGTTCAGATTAATGTAACCGATATTATTTTCAATGACGCCGTAGTAAGGTACGGTTGGAAGTTCAATGGATTTGCGGATGATGTCGAAGGTCAACGGCTTCTCCGTTCCCGGACGTTCCACGGTTAGTTTAAACATCGTGTTAACCTGTCCGCGCAGCATTTCGCTCACCTGGCTGTTATTTTTTCCTTTCAGGTCCAGGCCATCGATTTCAAGCAGGATGTCGCCCGCTTTCAGTCCGACCTGCTGTGCGGGCATACCTTCGTAGGGTTCGGCGATAACCGAACGTTGTCTTTTCGCGTCGTACGTGATCAATGACCCTATACCTCCGTAACTGCCCTTGATGATCTGTTCCAGTTCGCTCTGGTCTTCTTCCGGATAGTAAACCGTATAGGGGTCGAGCGAGCCGAGCATGGCATCTATGCCCTGGCGTATGGTCTTGTTCGGGTCGATGGTGTCTACATAGAACATTTCCAGTTCCTTAACGATGGAGGTGAATGCATCAATATTCTTGGCCAGTTGGAAGTTCCTGCCGTCTCCCTTGAAACTGAAGAAAACAAAAGCAGCTAATGCGATGGCAACGATAACGCCCGTTTGTTTATTCGGATATCTTTTCATGTTTCTGCGCTTATTCGGACAATATCTCACGAATCGTTGACTTTATCTCCTCCCATTTCTCTTCCGGAATGTTTGCTCCGATGTGTTGAATGACGTTTCCTGCCAGTATGGCGCCTGTTCTGGCGCATTTCTCCAGCGAGTATCCCCCGGTGAGTCCGTATAGAAAGCCTGCGGCAAAGTAGTCCCCGGCGCCGGTGGTGTCTACCACTTCATCTACGGGGATGGGGTCGACTTTGATTTCTTCCGTTCCTTTGCGGATATAGGATCCTTTCGACCCAAGTTTGATGATGGCGATGCTGCACATCCCGGCCAGCATGTCCAATGCTTCCTTGCCTTCTTTTCCGGTGAAGGCTCTGGCTTCTTCTTCGTTGGCAAAAAGAATGTCTACGTATTTGCTGATCAGCAGTCTGAAGAAATCCGGATCGCTTTCTACAATGTTGTAGCTTGCCAGATCGAGGCAGACCTGTAGCCCGGCCTCTTTGGCCATTTCAATGGTACGCAGGATCATGTCATGGTCTTGCACCAGATAGCCTTCTATATATAAATAGGTGTAACCGTTGAACAGATCGGGTGAGAGGTCTTCCGCTTTCAGTGTGGCTGCCGCTCCCAGGTATGTACCGAATGTGCGTTCGCCGTCAGGTGAGATGAATGTCGAAGCAACTCCCGATGGAAGTTGGGGATTGATTCGGATCTTATCTTCTATGTTATGTTTTTCGAGGTTGTTGCGATAGAATTTGCCGTAGCTGTCTGTTCCGATTTTTCCGATGAACCCGGTAGAGGCGCCCATGCAGGCCAACCCAAGTATGGTGTTTCCTGCCGATCCGCCTGTGGCCAGGTAAGTATGCATCTTACTGAAATGTTTGTTGATTATCTTCAATTTGTCTTCATCAATGAGTTGCATGCTTCCCTTGGGCAAATCCATTTCCTGAAGCAGTGCGTCGTCTGTCAATGTGACGAGCACGTCTATAAGGGCGTTGCCCATTCCTATTATTTTGTCCATCTTAAGTAATTTTTTTGCAAAGATATTGTATATTTCAAAATATCCTATTACTTTTGCAACGCATTTGAGAAAACATTCTTCCTTAGCTCAGTCGGTTAGAGCATCTGACTGTTAATCAGAGGGTCCTTGGTTCAAGTCCAAGAGGGAGAGCAACAAAGATTAAAAACAAATGTACATTCTTCCTTAGCTCAGTCGGTTAGAGCATCTGACTGTTAATCAGAGGGTCCTTGGTTCAAGTCCAAGAGGGAGAGCAAGATAGATTAAAAATAAATGTATTTTCCTTCTTGGTTCGGTCGGGTGGAAGCCTCTGACGGAACGATATTCATTTCATAATAGGTTGTCGTTGTTATTAACGGGGCGGTGTGGAGTTATCTTTGCACCGCCCGTTTTTTTAGCAATTCTCTTTGCCGGAATCCGTATGTCTTTCCTTGCAATCCGAACACGCGTCCAATAGGGACGAACTGCCTGTGCGATACGTATGGGGTTGCCTTTCCCAACAGGAGGAACGGGTCGTCCGATACGTATGATGCGGGTCGTCCCATAGGTATGGGACAGGGGGTTCCATACCTATGGAACAAGGGTTATCATAGTATGGAACAAGAGTTATCATAGGTATGGAACGACCTCTGTCATACTATGGAACAGGGGATATCATACTATGGAACGACCCTTATCATACTTATGGCGAAAGTTTTACATCGGTATCGGACGGGTCGGATCAAGTAATGGGAAAGCAAATTCCTTACCTTCACCCTTTATGTCCGGTAAGC
>JAIRNG010000059.1 GCA_031258135.1 Mediterranea sp. (in: CFB group bacteria) | reverse complement strand
TTGTTATCATGACAGTTTTTATCCGGAAAAAAGAACAAAACCAAACGTATTTACAAAGCTCCTCTCCTTTGGCTGCTTAATCTATGAAATAAGAGACTGCCCTTTTGAGACAGCCTCATCCCCTGTTTGTCATTCTTTTTTCATCTATACATCCGGTGCGGTATGTCCGGCATACCGCTTGTACAGGCCTGTTCCCTAATGTGAGCGAACGCAGGAGAAGTCAAGTTCCGCCCCCCGTTTTTTTATGCGTTAAAAAGCCCCGCAGGGGCATACCTAATGGGCAGTACGCCCGTTGTACGGCCTATAAAAAAAATTGTAGGTTTATCGGAGATTAAAACCTGAACACAGGGGGTTGCGGATGAACCATATAATAGCAAAAGAGAGGTTACCTGAAATAGCGTTGATTGACAATCAAATAGTTTGCCGTCAATGATAATTGTTCGTAATCAATAATAATGACGAATTACTTCCCGATGCAGAAATGCTCAAAGATATTTCTCAGTACCTGATCGTTTGTAACTTCACCAATGATATCATTCAAGTGGAAAATAGCTTCCCGTATGTCTTGCGCCAGAAAGTCTCCGGAGAGATGCGTTTTCAGTCCCTGCCGTACACGGCGTATAGCTTCTAAGGCTTGCGTTAGCGCTTCGTAGTGGCGTACGTTGGTCACAATCACATCGTTTTGGGTAACGGTGGGCAAGTGTGCCGCTTCTACCAGCATCTTTTGAAGCCGGTCGGTTTGTGTGCGTTGTTTTGCCGAAATGGAAATGTGCCGTATGTTTTCTCCGGTCACAAGGCCGGCCGGCAGGATTGTTCGTTCTTTGTCCGGTTCGGCGGACAGCAGATCGGTTTTGTTCAGCACAATAATCAGTTGTTTGTTCTCCACCAATGGCAGTATCTTACCTGAAAGGCGCCGGATTTGTTTGCGCACATCCCGGCTGTCCATCACCCAAAGTACGATTTCTGCCTGTTCAATCTTCCGGAAAGTACGTTCAATGCCCAGATTCTCGATGGTATCCTCCGTATCCCTGATGCCGGCCGTATCTATGAACCGGAAAGTTACCCCTTCTATATGGGCCGTATCTTCGATTGCATCACGTGTAGTGCCGTGTATCTCACTGACAATTGCCTTTTCTTCATTGAGCAAGACATTGAGCAACGTCGATTTTCCGGCATTTGTTTCACCGATGATGGCCACCGGAACCCCGTTCCTGATTGCATTTCCCACACTGAACGAGTTGACCAGGCGTGCGATGACATCCTCCATATTGCCGGCAAGCCGGCACAACTCCTTCCGATCGGCAAATTCCACATCTTCTTCACTGAAATCAAGTTCCAGCTCAATCATGGAGGTGAAGTTCAGTAATTGTCCGCGCAGTTCGGCCAGTTCCTTGCTGAAACCACCTCTCATCTGGCTGATAGCCAGGCGATGGGTTGCCGCTGAAGTGGAGGCGATCAGGTCGGCTACGGCTTCGGCCTGGCTCAGATCCATCTTTCCGTTCAGAAAGGCGCGTTGGGTGAACTCTCCCGGTTGAGCCGTCCGGCAGCCATTCCTGATCAGGAGTTGCATCACCTGTTGCAGGATGTATGATGAGCCATGGCAGGTGATCTCCGTGGAGTTCTCGCCGGTGTAGGAGTGCGGAGCGCGGAAGAGGCCGACGAGCGCTTCGTCGACCCATTCTTCTCCGTCACGGATACGCCCGAAAGTAAGCGTATAGGGCGCCCGGTCGTCCAGCTTTTTCCCGCTTCCGGCAGGAGTGAATATCTTACTGGTAATATCAATGGCCTGCGGACCGGAAACGCGTATGGACGCTATGGCGCCACCTTGTGCGGTTGCTACGGCGCATATTGTGTCCTGATCCGTCATTATCCCCATCGTTTTGAAAGGCAGAGAGGCATTAAATGCGGTCGAGTACAATTTTGATCAATGTATCGATCGTGTTCCGGTATCCGGTATTCGCTTCTTTGATCAAGCGGTTGGCAATCACCATGCACACGGTGGTTGCTTTATGCCCCATCAGTCTGGCTAATCCGGCGAGTGCGGAACTTTCCATTTCAAAGTTCGTGATTCTGTATCCTTTGTATTCAAAGGCTTCAATCTTTTCATTCTGTTTCGGATCGGCCAACGGAACGCGGAGCTCGCGTCCTTGCGGGCCAAAGAACCCGCCTGTCGCGATGGTTACGCCGCGCACCATTTCATCCTGGGCTATGCGGTCGCACAACTCCGGGTCTGCATCAATCACATAAGGAGCAGGATGACCGATATTCCCGCTCCAGCCCATGTGTGCCAGGAATGCTTTTTCAAATTCAAGATCGCAAGCCTCGTTACGTCCGGCGTAGAAGTTCAGCAGTCCGTCGAAACCGATGGATTTCTGCGAGCAGATAAATGTCCCCACAGGGGTATTGGGTTGCAACCCGCCGCATGTGCCGATACGTACAAATTCCAACCGGCGGAAAGTCTCTTTCTCTTCCCGCGTGTTGAAATCGATATTGGCCAGCGCATCCAGTTCGTTCATTACAATATCGATGTTATCGCATCCGATCCCTGTGGAAAGAACCGTGATCCGTTTACCTTTATATGTACCTGTGCAAGTCTTGAACTCACGGCTTTCGACCTCAAACTCTCTCTGGTCAAAGTGTGAAGCGACGAGCGCCACACGGCCCGGATCGCCTACAAGGATCACTTTGCCGGCCAACTGTTCCGGTTTCACATGAAGATGAAAGATAGAACCATCTTCGTTAATGATCAATTCGGATGAAGGGAAATATTTTTTCATCGGCTGTTCTGTCAACTTAACGGTTTTGAAATGCCGGAACTCGGTTTGACTATGTTTTCACGCATGGAAGTGTCCGCTTCAATGTTCTTCATGCGATAGTAGTCCATGATGCCCAGATTTCCGCTACGGAAAGCTTCGGCCATAGCTTTAGGCACTTCGGCTTCCGCTTCGATCACTTTAGCGCGGGCTTCCTGTGCTTTGGCCTTCATCTCCTGTTCGGTTGCCACCGCCATTGCACGGCGCTCTTCGGCTTTTGCCTGTGCAATATTCTTATCGGCATTTGCCTGGTCCATTTGCAGCACCGCACCGATGTTCTTACCAATGTCGATATCGGCGATATCGATGGATAGTATTTCGAATGCAGTACCTGCATCCAATCCTTTACGGAGAACCACTTTGGAGATGGTATCCGGATTTTCAAGTACGGCTTTGTGGTTGGTCGACGATCCGATAGACGAAACGATACCTTCGCCGACACGGGCCAGAACGGTATCTTCACCGGCGCCCCCAACCAACTGGCGGATGTTGGCGCGAACCGTTACGCGGGCTTTAGCAATCAGTTGAATCCCGTCCTTAGCCATGGCTGTGACCGGAGGGGTGTCGATCACTTTCGGATTAACCGACATCTGAACGGCTTCGAACACATCGCGTCCGGCAAGGTCAATGGCTGTCGCCATCTGGAAAGACAACTCTATATTCGCTTTGGATGCCGACACAAGCGCATGTACCACTTTCTCTACATGTCCACCGGCGAGGTAATGGGCTTCCAATTCATCGCGGGTGATACCGCTCAAGCCCGCCTTATGAGCTTCGATCATAGCCGGAACAATAATGTAAGGGGGCACGTTACGGATACGCATCAGGAATAACTGTACCAGGGAAATGCTAACTCCCGAAACCTTGGCGGACAGCCAAAGGAAGAAAGGTACGTAATGAAAGAAAACGGCAAGGAAAATAATAGCGCCTGCTATTACCGCAAGAGTGAAATACGTTGGATTCATTATGTTTTGGTTTTAGTGAATAATTCGTTTATTTATCCTTTTCTACAAGAATAGCGCCATCGGCAATCCGTGATACGACAACCGGAGTTTTCTCGTCCAGAAAACCATCGACGGACTTAACTTCTACGATCTTTCCGTCAATCTCGGCATAACCGATCAGCGCTAACCGGGTGGTAGTGATACCTTTCTCGCCTGCCTTGATGCTACGTTCAGCTTTCCTGTCGATTTTGGAATCGATGTTTTTCTTCAAAGAAACCTTATCCAGCATTTTCGAGCGCATGAACACTATGACAGATCCTATACAGGTCACCGCCGATACGGTGAGTGTAATAAAACCGGCAACAGGCCCCATATAGACAAAGGCATAGTAGTTGGCGTAAATGATGGCGGCAACGGCGGCAATGCCCGCGACACTGATTCCCGGAATAAGAAAGACCTCCACGAGAAACAGGATAATCGCTACGATGATCAATACGGTAATAATAAAGATATCCATATTTTTAGTTGTTTAGGGATTTAATTTCTTCGTTGCGCACATCCATGCCGAGAGCCTTCAGTTGCCCGCTCATGGCCTGCACGCGTTTTTCCAGATCAAGGATGCCAGCCCTCATCCTGTCTTTATCACTCTTGCCGGCATGGATATACCGGTCACGTTGTTCTTCCAGTCTATCGGCTTGCTCTTTATAGTCTTTCTCCATTTGTTGATACTTCCTGAACAGTTTTTTGGCATCGGGAGAGATGAAGTCGTCCACGCTGCGGTAAGTATGCCGGTCGTTGACGATGAACGTGAACTCATATTCTTTGTGTTCCTTCGGTTGTCGTGTCATCGCAGCGGTTAGCCGTTCCCGGGCTGCGGCTACTATGGATTCGTCTTTCCAGGTGTCCTTTATTGAATTCAGTCTGGCCAGATTACGCATCTTCCCGGGAACCATAGCCTCATAATTATAAGCCAGACGGGAAGCATTAGGTACGAATATATATATGCAGACTTTGTCCGCGGGTTGGTAACGGTCTGAGGCAAACCATCCCAGGTTATTAAATTCATCGATGACATACATATAGTCGTTGAACGGCGAATTGAAAGGCATGCCTATATTCTCAGGGGCAAGACAGGTTTCCGATCCACTGTTATAGCGGGTCACAAAGATATCATACCCTCCTATGGAATGTGCTCCGTCCGAGGCGTAATAGATGGTCACTCCATCGGTAAGCACAAAGGGATAGTTTGTGTTCCCTTCCGCATTGACGTTTTCCGGCAGTTCTATTCCTTTGCTCCATTCATTGAACAGTTTATTCTGAAGGGATATATTCAGGGTATTATTTTCGCCGGCTTTGCTGTAGTATATCTTGTTTCCCAGTTCGGTCTCGTAGACCGTGCCTTCGTTCTTGCCCTGAACATTGAAGAACTCATTGTAAGTATGCAGTTTGCCCGATTCCTCACTGATCTTATAAGCATTAAGGAAACCGGCCTTATCCACAACAATGCTATCGACGACGCAAACATCTTCTACGCCTTTCAGCATACGGGCTTTGGCTTTACTTCTTTCCAGCATGGCTCTCACCTTTTCGGTCGGTTCCTCTCTTTTGACCCGCCCCTCTATATATTCCCCGAACGCTCCGGCCGCTTCTTCAAAACGGTAGGCCCGGTCATAAGCCTGTCCCAGGTAGAGAGGCCCGTTTTGTATCTTCTTCTTCGCAGCAAATTCAAGATACCTGATCGATTTACCCACCTCTCCTGTCTTCAGGCAACATACGCCATACCAATAGTTATAGTTTGCATTGTTCGATTGTGATTTCACATACCGTTCAAATACAGGTTTTGCTTTTTCGTATTGTCCTTTCACAAACAGAATCCTGGCTTGGTCCAATGTCTGCGCGGATAGGGCATTGAATAAGAGGCAAAAGAGCGATAAGATCGTATATCTTAATTTCATAAACAACTTGTTTTTCTGACTACCGATTCCAAAAATACGAAGTTTTATTGTTATCGCAAAGAGTTGACTCCCTGTAATCATACTTTTCGCCGGAAGATGTGCTTCCGGACGGGTTAATCCGGTTTATCTTCCGCAATATATTGCTTCATGTTTTCAGTGATGCAGGTTTTGAATGTTCCTTCCTCATCACTGTAAATGAAGCATGCGCCAATTTCAGGGTGGGCATCGGCAAACGCCCTGGCTTTTTCCTTTCCCATAACCATGAAGGCTGTTGCCAGGGCATCTGCCGTCATACAATCTCCGGCGACGACCGTTGCCGAAAGCAGGTTATGTTCCACCGGATAGCCTGTTCGCGGATCAATGGTGTGTGCATATTTCTTTCCGTCTTTATAATAATAATTCCGGTAATTGCCTGAGGTCGCCACCCCCATGTCTGTGAGTTGAAGAATCAATTGCAACTCCATGTTCACGGATAAGGAGTCGTCTATGGGCTTGTTGATCCCGATGCGCCATGCTTCGTTTCTTGCATTTACTCCTTTCAGTGCCAGTTCTCCGCCAATATCGACCATATAGTTCTTTATGCCTTTCCGTTCGAGAAACTGTGCCGATACATCTACGGCGTATCCTTTGGCTATGGCGCTGCAACTGATCATGATTCCGGGATATCTCTTGATCACTTTTCCGCCTTCCATGGTTATATTCCTGTAATTGGTAAGCTCCAGCAAGCTATCGACCATTTGTCGGCCGGGCCATGCTCCTTTCCTGAAACCGAATCCCCAGGCGTTTGCCAGCGGAGCGATGGTGATGTCGAACGCCCCGCCGGTCTCTTCCGAGATTTGCATGGAGCGTTCGAACACATTCCGGAAAAGCGTGTCGGTGATGATATCTTCGTTCCTGTTGACCCTGCTGATGACGGAAGAGTCATTGAATGGCGACAACGAGGCATCGAAACGTTTCAGCTCTTCTTCTATCTCGATTTTCAGGTCTTCACGGCATTGATAGGTCATGTTGTAGACCGTTCCGAAGATAAGTCCTTTGGTTTGTTGGTAAGGGACAGCCGTATGTTCTTTCCCAAGGATATATATCGTTCCCGCTATCAGCGGGATAAGCCAGAGCAAGCGTGTTCTCGACGGTTTTTCAGCGTCCATGGTCATTGCGGGTAAATGCGTTCCCTGTTCAGAACGGAAGTTTATAAATGAGTGAGTAGCCGAGGCCGAAACAGTTTGAATCGTATTCCCCGTATCCGGGGACATACCAGGGAACGCCATAGCCGCTTAATGACGTGTTCATACTGCGCTTATAGCGTATGGACCAACCCATATAGAAATTCCTGTAGATATGGGCGCGTACGCCAACCAGCAGTTCCAGCCAGCCCATGCCGGCTTTCAGTCCTTTGTAGTTGAAAGGAACGCTGCCTCCCCAGATATCATCCCTCAGGCTTGGATTCGCCATGCTTCCTCCGAACACCGGGTCTTCGGCAGGGATGCTGACCACATCATACGAGAAACTCGTGTACCCGTACCGGAATCCGACATACAGGAAGCTCGGGTTTCCTTTTTTGTACATCGTGTTATAGTTCATCCCGATACGGAAATAGGGAGCGCCGCTTTTGTAGTGCGTTCCCCTGTCGCTATACGCATCAGTCGTTCCGTAGCCAACCTCTATAACGGGGAAATACCTGTTTTTCAGGTTGGCCTCGACCGCAATCTCGCCGCTCAGGAAGTCACCGCCCAACAGACTCTCCCCCAACCCATAGATATCGGCGCCGAATATCAGGCCGTTGTATAAAGGGAAATACACCTTTCCGGCATCCGTCCTGTCCTGGCCGGAGTTTTGCGCATACAAGCCCCCCCCCCAGACAAAGAGCAGAATGACGCTGAAGGCTTTAGCGAAAGTATAGTTCGAGGTTCTGGGTCTCATTAATGTTCGTACTGGTGTTAGTTACGCGGATCGTGTCCAACAGATGCTTATTGGTATAAGATACCCCGGTAATGACCTGTTTCATTTCGTACCCACATTCCATGGAGACAAATTCCGGGGTATTGATATGCCGGATAGTGATCGTATCGCTGATCTGTTCGCCATAGTGGAGTATCCACGTCGTCGTGTCGCTTGTGTATTTCAACGGCAGGCCGAAACGTGTCACATTTTTCTCCCTGTTCAGGATGATGATATCTTCAGGCAATGTGGTAACAGTCAGGGAGTCCAGCGTATCGTTTACCGCCGTGACGCCATCCGATCTATAGACGGAGCTCCACAACATGGCGCGGCCGGTGATGGAGCAGTCGCTTTCGCCGGCGCACGAAGACACGGCCGCTCCGGCCAATGGAGAGGCGATCGTCAGGATGAGCGCGAGTTTTACGGATCTTTTCATTTTGCTTTCTTTTGATGTCTTAAATGCTTTCTTCGATCTGGTAATCGTTCCGTCCCTGGGCGTTTCGTGAAACAAGCTCTCCGAGAAAACCCGTAAGGAAAAGCTGTGTACCGATGATCATGGAAGTCAGCGCCAGATAAAAATAAGGAGAATCTGTGACCAACCGGTAGGGTAACCCATTATACATGGCGTATAGTTTGTTACCCCCTACAATGGCTACGGCAATGAAGCCCAGAATAAACATAAACGATCCGAGCAGCCCGAAAAAGTGCATGGGTTTTACGCCGAAGCGCGACAGGAACCACAACGTAGCCAGGTCGAGGTATCCGTTCACGAAACGGTTCATCCCGAATTTCGTCCTTCCGTACTTGCGTGCCTGATGCCGCACCACCTTCTCGCCGATCTTCCGGAATCCGGCGTTTTTGACCAGATAGGGAATATAGCGATGCATCTCGCCATAGACTTCGATATTCTTCACTACATCTTTCCTGTAGGATTTCAATCCGCAATTGAAATCGTGCAGGTTTCCGATGCCTGACACCCTGCGGGCGGTGGCATTGAATATCTTGGTAGGCAGCGTCTTCGATATGGGGTCATAACGTTTCTTTTTCCAGCCGGAAACCAGGTCGTATCCTTCTTCTTTGATCATGCGGTACAGTTCCGGTATCTCTTCGGGACTGTCCTGCAGGTCGGCATCCATGGTGATCACCACGTCTCCCTGCGCCGTTTTGAATCCGCAGTACAAAGCCGGCGATTTTCCGTAATTGCGGCGGAACTTAATGCCCCTTACATGTTCGGATCGGGCTTTCAGCCCTTCGATGACTTTCCATGAATGATCCGTACTGCCGTCGTTTATGAAAATCACTTCAAACGAAAGCCCATTCTCATTCATCACCTGCTCTATCCGGTTGTATAGTTCAGGCAGCGACTCTTCTTCGTTGAACAAAGGGATTACGACAGATATATCCATGATCGTCGGGGTTTAAGAAACGACTTGTTTTCTTTTGGTTACGAACGGGGCTGTTATCAGAGTCAGAATACTGCAATACAGCATGTTCTGGGATAATAATTGCATCGTGATCTCGATGGCGCTCATAGAACGGATCACATCGAGGATTTCCTGGTACCGGTATTGTTCCATGACCCCGGTAAACCCCGGTACGTTTCCGGCCTGTTCAAACAATCGGGCGTACGCATCCGCTACATGGCCGTTGTCTATGTAGCGGAAATAAATGTAATGGGCTATGGCTACAAGCAATGAGGCGAAAAGATACATGAAAACCATGAACACCCACGACTGCATGAACGTAATACTGCCGCCACATACCTTATTGCGGAAACTGCGTGCATAAAAAATCCCGATGAAGGGGACAGCTATGGTCAGTACAAAGAACAAAAGCAGCAGGAATGGATTCGAAAGTCCCAACGGGAAAAGGATAAATTTCATGATCCAATAGATTCCCATGCAGGTGCCGAAGTGCATGGCATAGCGTTGAATATTTATTCTGTTTTCAGCCATTACTTTAATCTGTATAAGCGCACAAAGGTACTACTTTTGCGTGAAAACCACCATCGGATGTTTCTTTTATTTGTTAAATGTCTGAAAGGTAGCGGCCTGCAAAAAAATCATGTGAACCTATTGCAGGTTTTACCGGAATATCTACCTTTGCAGCCGGGTAAGTCCTATACGGCCAGCTCCCTTCGAATCCTCCAGGGCTTGATCGCAGCAAAGGTAGCAGGTTGTAGCGGCGCGATATAGTCAGCTTACCCACCTGCCTCTTTAGCTCAGTTGGCCAGAGCACGTGATTTGTAATCTCGGGGTCGTTGGTTCGAATCCGACAAGAGGCTCGTTAAATTGAAAATTGAGAATTGAGAATTGAAAATTAGGATGGGCACACGGATTACGCGGATGAACACGGATTTCCATGCGGCATCGTAATGTTCAATTCTCAATTTTCAATTTAAGAAATCCGTGTTCATCCGCGTAGTCCGTGTCTTTATATATTCAGAGACACGGATTTCACGGATCGCACGGATTTTTTAACTCTATCGTTCTTAAATTGAAAATTGAGAATTGAAAATTGAAAATTACGATGCCGCATGGAAATCCGTGTTCATCCGCGTAATCCGTGTACCCATCCTAATTTTCAATTTTCAATTTTCAATTCTCAATTTAAGATAACTACATTTGAGTACCATAAGTATCTTTCATTATTCATTAAAAATTTAATACCTATGCAAATTAAAGATTTTGTCGATGTTCTTTCCGGCGATGCCTTTTCCGCCGGACGTTACCGGAAGTGCGATATTTATCGTTCAGTGCTTAACCAGGTGTTCAGGTTTGACGGTAGCGGCCGTCCTTCATTGAAAACGGTTTTCACGCCCGCTTTCCTGAC
>JAIRNG010000053.1 GCA_031258135.1 Mediterranea sp. (in: CFB group bacteria) | reverse complement strand
GTGGCTCTACAAGGACGGAATGGGCGTTGGTTGAAGATAACCGCCTTGTACAGCGTGTCTTTACAGAAGGTCTGAATCCCTTTTTCCAGACGCGGAGGGAAATTAGCAGAAGCGTCAGAGCGCCTATACCTATATATTCTATTCAGCAATGCCTATAGTTTCAAAAGACTTCCAAAGATTACCCTCGGGAGCCGGGGCGATCAAATCAATATCTTCTTTTGACACCGGATGGATGAAACGGATTCTCCGTGCATGCAGGCAGATGCTTCCATCGGGATTGGAACGTGGAAAACCATACTTCAGATCTCCCTTAATGGGACATCCCATCTTTGCCAACTGACAACGGATCTGATGATGACGTCCGGTCTTCAGGTTGACCTCTAATAAATAGTAATTCTCCGAACGGCCAATAACCTCATAATGCAAAACGGCCTTTTTCGAGTCAGGCGTTTCCTTATCATACGCGTAGCTTTTGTTTTGCTTTTCGTTACGTACAAGATAGTGCACCCATTCGCCTTCCGTTTCTTTCGGAACATTCTTCACAATGGCCCAATATATTTTTTCTACCGCACCCAACTTAAACATCTCATTCAGGCGAGTAAGCGCTTTACTGGTCCTGGCAAAAACAACAAGGCCACTCACGGGTCTGTCCAAACGGTGTGTCACACCGACAAAAACATTTCCGGGCTTCCGATATTTATCTTTCAAATACTGCTTTACAGTCTCCGAAAGCGGAACGTCACCCGTCTTGTCTCCCTGAACAATCTCGGCGTTGGCCTTATTGACTACGATTATATGATTATCTTCGTATACGACGGTCATCTTACATATTCATACCACCGCAACAGTGAAGCACTTGTCCGGTTACGTATGAAGACAAGTCGGAGGCAAGGAAAGTCGCTACATTTGCGACATCCTCAGGCGTACCGCCACGACGCAACGGAATTGATTTCGCCCATTCGGCTTTTACCTCGTCGGTCAACTGACCGGTCATTTCAGTGATGATAAAACCCGGAGCGATAGCGTTGGCGCGCACCCCGCGGGAACCGAGTTCTTTGGCAATGGATTTAGCCAAACCAATCATACCGGCCTTTGAAGCGGAGTAGTTGCATTGACCTGCATTGCCCGATACGCCTACCACAGAAGACATATTGATGATGCTTCCCGATTTCTGACGTATCATGACCGGAGTACAAGCGTGGATAAAGTTGAAAGCGGATTTCAGGTTTACGTTGATCACCATATCCCATTGTTGCTCACTCATACGCATCATCAGGCCGTCACGAGTGATACCGGCGTTGTTCACCAGGATATCAATGCTACCAAAATCCTTATGGATTCCGGCCACGACCTTGGCCGTATCTTCAAAGTTTGCAGCGTTTGACGCATAACCTTTTACCTTTACTCCCAAAGCCGCAATTTCTTTTTCCGTGTTCTGTCCGTTTTCGTCGATAGCCAGATCGGTAAACGCGATATTTGCGCCTTCCCGGGCAAATTTCAAGGCGATAGCCTTACCAATACCACGAGCAGCGCCGGTAATCAGGGCTGTCTTTCCATCTAATAATCCCATAAATTTACTTATTTGTTATTTTTTTGTTTTACGAAGTGCGCCAAACACAATGTTGGCCACATATTCTTTTCGGGTTTCCATATCCAGATCCGCGCCAATACGTCCCCGGATATATGGCACCTCAATACCTTTTAAACAATAGTGCATGATTTCGGACGTCATAGTAACATCGTCCATGTGAAACAATCCGGCTTCCTGTCCTTCTTTGAGAACCTGATGCAACAACTGTATCTCCTTGGAGTCGAACTTTTTACGCACTTTTTCCACCAGCCAGATGTCACGGAAGAAATTGGCGCGAAGCGTACCGTTACGATACACCACCTCTTTCACCGCATCCAAACGGGTATAAATCAGTTGAAGGATCTTTTCTTCGGGGGAAATATCCCGTTTAAGCACGCGGCTCATCGTTTCGGAAAGTATATCCAGCTCGGACTCAGCCACCGCCAAATAAATATCTTCCTTACTTTTAAAATAAGTATAAAGGGTTCTCCGCCCTTTTCTGGAGGCAACGGCTATATCATTCATGGTTGTGTTCTCCACCCCCATCTTAGCGAAAAGCTGACGGGCGACATCTACTAACTTAGCTTTTGTTTTGGATACAGCCATAAAAATTGCACAGTTCTGAATAATGTGAGCAAAAGTAATGCTTTTCTATATACAACACAAGACAAAGAAAGATTTTTTAATATTCAGGCTCTTCGCGCTTTTCCGGTTAGCGACAAACGTTAAATATGTACTTTTTATTCCGTATATTCTACTATATATTAGAGACTTACCCCATTTACACGGAAGAAGCAGGAGAAAAAAGGTGCAAATAATTTGCACATCAATTTAAAAGCAGTACCTTTGCACCCACAATATCGCGGAGTGGAGCAGTTGGTAGCTCGTTGGGCTCATAACCCAAAGGTCATCAGTTCGAGTCTGGTCTCCGCAACTAAAAGGCATTTAAACTCTTTAAATGCCTTTTTTCATTTACCGGCAGGGGATATAAACCGACTTCTGAATCTTAAATACAGCATAATGCCGGCGCCGGTTAACCCGAACGGGAAAGCCATCCAGACCCCGAAGACACCCCAGTCCAGAAGAAATCCAAAGATATATCCTATAGGGAGAGAGATGATGAAATAGGCTATAAAGGCAATGATGATCATCGGTTTAACATCCGATATTCCGCGTAATGCATTGGCAAAAGTGACTTGCAGGCCATCGCCAAACTGATACAACAGAAAAGGATATATGAGCGTAGCGACCACCGCGCCGACCTCTTCACTCTCTGTAAACCAACTGCCTATATAATGCCTTGTTGAAAAGATCAGGATACAGAAGAAAACCGCCATCGTCATCATAATATGGAAACCCGCATAAGCTGACCGGCGTACGTTGACCCAATCGTTCTGCCCGTGGAAATTACTAACACGAACGGCAAGAGCGGCGCCCATGCCGTAATACATGAGAAAAGCCAGCGTGGAGATGGTTATCATAACCTGATGGGAAGCCAGGGCGATGGTACCCAACCAACCAATCATTACTGCGCTCAGGCTGAAAGAAGCACATTCCATTCCCATTTGTAATCCGATGGACCATCCCAGATTATTTAACTTCCTGAACATTGTTTTTGAGAAACGCAAACGTTCAAACCCTATCCGGTAAGGTGCGAAACGACGGCTACGGAAGAAAATCAGCGCAAACACGATTACCATCAGAATACGGGAGAAAAGAGTACTGACTCCCGCACCAAGAAGTCCCAGTTCCGGAAAACGGAATTCTCCATAGATCAGAAGATAATTCCCTGTAATATTGAGTAAATTCCCACTCAATAAAATCCACATGGCCGTTTTCGTATCTGTTATTCCATCCGTAAATTGTTTGAAACCATTGAACAGCATAACAAATATCAAGGAAGCGATCAACACTAAAAAGTAGGGCTTGATCAGAAATATGAGTTCTTCGGGTTGGCCTAAACGCTCTACGTTCCAATAGACGATAAGCAGGACAAAAGTAACCAGTATGCCAACCAGAAGATTGGCCCACAAGCTACATTTCAATGCCTGTCCGGCTTCCTCAAGATGCTTTCTCCCAAAAAGTCCGCCGACGACGGGGGTCAATCCATAAGAGAAACCGGTACAAAAAATAATGACCAGGTTAATTACATTGTTCACAAAAGAAGCTGCTCCGAGACTTTCAGTGTTGTAATGGCCTATCATCAACGTATCCGCAAATCCGAGAACAATCACCCCCAATTGCCCGACAACAATGGGAAAGCCCAGACAGATCAATGCTTTATAATGCTTCTTATATTCTCCCGACATGTTTCCCTCCCCATAATGAAGCATACAACCGTACAGTCCGCAGACTGTCGGCCGGCGTATGCTTCCGGATGTTCATTACAGAACAATCACTTTTTTGATCTTCACATCTTCTTCGGGGCGGTCACTGCGGTCAGTAGCCACTTCCTGAATAGCGTCTACCACATCCAGGCCTTCGATAACCTCGCCGAACACGGTATAATTGTTATCTAAATGCGGGGTTCCACCTACAGTCGTATATGCCCGGATCTGCTCGGGAGTAAACCGGAAGTCCGGTTGTCCGGCGGCCTCTGTTTCAGCCTCGGCAAGCAGTTTTTCCTGCAAATCATACAAGCCTTCTTCATCCTTTTCCTTACGCATCTTATAGATTTCTTTCGTATGCTTCCGGGCCAGTGCGTCAAAGATGGTACTGAGTTTGTTCTGATTTTTATTTTGCTCCATAGACAATAGCGTAGAGTCATTGAATACCTGACCGGTTACGATATAGAACTGGCAGCCGGAGGAGGCTTTCTGCGGGTTTACCTGGTCTCCCTGACGCGCGGCGGACAAAGCGCCTTTTTTATGGAAACGGTCCGGATATACGAACTCGGCAGGTATGGTGTAACCCACATCACCCGAACCTAACATCTTGCCTTTAGGCGCATTTTTGGATTCCGGATCACCGGCCTGAATCATAAAATCCTTTATTACGCGATGGAACAAAGTTCCTTCATACGTTCCATCCTTGGCCAGTTTTATAAAATTATCCCTGTGCCGAGGGGTTTCGTTATACAGTTTCACTGTGATGTCGCCCATCGTCGTTTCGATCTTCAATAACATCTCTTTCTGATTTTCCATTGTAAGTACTTCCTTCTTTTTTCCTGATTGGCATGCGGTAGCTCCGACAACCAGCATTGTTAATAGTATAAATATATTCTTTTTCATATCGCTGATAAATTTGATTTTTAAATGAAATAACTATTTTTCTATCCGTATGCGGGCGTCTACCGCAATCACATCCTTTTCGGTCGCCAGTAGCGGATTGATATCCATTTCCTTGATTTCTGTGGCGAAGCGCAGCAAGGTAGAGAGCCGCACGATGATTTCGGCAAATTTATCCTCATTAACGCCTTTCTGACCACGTGTACCCTGGATGATCCTGTACGCCCGCAGTGAACGGATCATGGAATAGGCCTCCTCGTAGGAGAGCGGCGCCAAACCTGACGAAACGTCTTTGAGCGCCTCTACGAAAATACCTCCAAGTCCGCAGAGTACGACATGCCCGAACTTTTCTTCGTATTTCGCTCCGATGAAGAGTTCCGTTCCTTTCAGCATGGGTTGTACCATGACCGCTTTGGCGTCGGGGATCTGCATCATGCGGTCAAACTCCAACGCCAAATGCTGCTTACCGGTAATGTTGAGCGCTACGCCACCCACGTCCGACTTATGGACGGGGCCAACCACCTTGGCCACCACCGGAAATCCCGTATGTTGAGCAAAAGCGAGCACATCGGTCTTCACATCGGAAACGAACTCGCCGACCAGAGGAATACCCGCCGATTTCAATAAATCCTGCACATAGTCCGGGGTAATATAACCGTTCCCAGGGATGGAATCTATGATCCGGCGGATGTCGGGAACATCCACGCCAAACAGTTCGATCTCACCGGCTGCCGGACATGAAGCGTTCATTATGCGCGAAAGCGCCGTTCCTAACGTCACCTCGTCGGCAAAATTCACATGCCCTTTTTTAAGGAACTCCGCCACTTCCTTACCTGCGGTATTGATGGACGGAAGCACGGGAAAGATGGGTTTCTTGCCGGTCAGCATCTTCTGATGTAACACTTCGTACGTATCGAACATGGTTACCAACCCCGGCGTGCCGAAGATGGCAAGAACAGCGTCGATGTTGCCGAACCTGTTTTCGCAATAGTCGATCACCGTACTGAGCTGGCCGGGTGTTCCTGTCGCCAGAATATCTATCGGATTACTCACAGACGCTCCGGGAAAGAGTTTCGCTTTCAGTTCATCGGCAACAGGACCTTCCAGCTTAGGGACATTCAGCCCACCTTTGGAAAGGGCGTCGGTGAGCATTACCCCCGGCCCGCCGGCATGGGTCACGATCGCAAAGTTACGTCCCCTGAGTTTGGGCAACGTGAAGATGCAACCAACGGTGGTCAGTTCCTCACGGGAGAAACAGCGCACAATTCCCGCTTTACGGAACAGTGCTTCAACGGCGGCATCCGAACCGGCAATAGCGCCCGTATGTGAAGAGGCCGCACGACTTCCGCTTTCCGAGCTGCCTGCCTTGATCGCCGCAATCTTACATCCTTTGCGAATCAATGAAGAAGCATGGAAAAGCATCCGGTCGGGATCTCTGATGCTCTCCATATAAATGAGTTTAATGTCGGAATCGGTTTCGGGATTGAACGTCTCGTTCATGTATTGCAGGACATCTTCGACCCCGATCTGTCTGGCGTTTCCGACGGACCAGACGGAATTGAACTGCAATCCTTTCACAACTGCCGACTCAAGGATGAATACGGCAGTCGCTCCGGAACCGGATATCAGGTCTACCCCCTGCGGATTCAGGTTGGGTATGGGTTGTGTAAACACGCTGTGGTGCCAGACGTTCAGCAGTCCGATGCAATTAGGCCCGATCAGCGAAGCGCCGTATCTGTTTACGGTATTCAATATCTGCTGTTCGAGCAATGCGCCTTCAGGGGTCTCTTCGCCAAATCCGGCGGAGAGGATGATAAAGGCGCGGGTCTGTTTGCCGCCGGCCAGTACTTCAACCGCCTCAGGACAAAGAGCCGCAGGAATGGCAAGGATTGCCAGGTCGGTATCGGGAACGTCACGGACATTGGCGTAAGCGGTAACGCCCTGCACCTCTGTCTCTTTGGGATTCACTCCGCACAACCTGCCTTTGTATCCGCCACTGATCAAATTCCGGAGTATCGCCCCACCGGGTTTGTGCACGTTGTTCGATGCACCCACCACGACAATACTCCCGGGTTGAAGCAACTGTTTATTCATTAGTAGTTTAATCGTAAAATCACTTCATTCCCCTGTTCTTCAGCAATGCATCGAGCTTAGGATCAGCGCCGCGGAAATTGCGGTATAACACCATCGGATCGTCGGTATTTCCACGTTCCAGGATGTTGCTCCGGAACAGTTCCGCTGTTTTTTTGTCGAAGATACCTTTCTCTCTGAAGGCTTCAAAGGCATCGGAATCCAAAACTTCCGCCCACAGATAACTATAATATCCGGCAGCGTATCCGCCCACGATATGATTGAAGTAAGGCAAACGGTAACGGGGAGCGATTTCAGGGATCAGTCCCAGTTTGTCCATGGCCTCTTTTTCGAAAGCGATCACATCCGGATCCCTGATCCCGGTCAGGCTATGCAGGTCCATATCCAATAAAGAGGCGGCCAGAAGTTCGGTCGTCATAAAGCCCTGGTTGAAAGCGCTTTGCCGCTGTATCTTTTCAATCAACTCATCCGGCATTATTTCGCCGGTCCGATAGTGTTTCGCATACGATTTCAGGACCTCCGGTTCGGTCGCCCAATGTTCCATGATTTGCGAAGGCAATTCCACAAAGTCACGGGCTACGTTGGTGCCCGACATGGACGCATAGTCACACTTCGTCAGCAAACCGTGAAGCCCATGCCCGAATTCATGGAACAACGTCTCCACTTCATCCAGCGTCAGCAGCGAAGGCATAGCGCCCACCGGTTTGGTAAAGTTGCATACATTACATACCAACGGACGGACGTCGCCGTACTGCTCGCGATAGTTGCTCATCCATGCACCCCCTCTCTTTCCGGGACGCGGGAAATAGTCCACATAGAAGATGCCCAGTTGAGAGCCGTCGGCGTCCTTCACCTCGAACACTTCCACATCCGGATGATACACAGGCGCTCCCTGCATCGGGGTAAACGTAATGCCATACAGTTTATGGGCCACATCAAATGCGCCGTCGCATACGTTTTCCAGTTTGAAGTAAGGTTTCAGGTCTTCTTCATCCAGGTTATACTTTTCTTTGCGCAACTTTTCGGTGTAATACCACCAGTCCCATGCAGCCAGTTTCCCGCCTTTGCCTTCCCTGTCCATCAGGGCTTGCAGTTCTCTCGCTTCGGCTTTCGCTTTAGGCAAAGCATATTTCCACAGGTTGTTCAGAAAGTCCATTACGGCCGGCGGGTTTTTGGCCATCGTCCGGTCCAGCGCAAAGCCGGCAAAGCTGTCAAAGCCGAGCAACCTCGCCTTTTCAAGACGCAATTCGGCTATCCTGCCTATATTCTTTTTATTGTCATTGGCATTGTTGTTATTGCCGCGGCCGATATAGGCCATGTATATCTTTTCGCGCAACGGCCGGTTCGACGAATATTGCAGGAAAGGCAAACGGCTGGGGTTGTGAAGCGTAAATAACCATTTGCCTTCCTGTCCGGCGGCGGCGGCTTCCCCGGCCGCACTTTCCCTGAACCATGCGGGCAGGCCGGCCAGGTCTTCCTCCTTATCTACAAAGAGTCTGAAGTCGTTGTTCTCGTTCAGAATGTTGTTGCTGAAAGTCAGAGCAAGTGTGGACAACTCCGCATTGATCGCGCGCAGGCGTTCCTGCTGCGCATCGTCCAGATTAGCTCCCGAACGTACAAATTCCCTGTAAGTCTCCTCCAACAGGCGTTTTTGCCCGGTGGTCAGGTTCAACCGGTCTTTCTGGCTGTTTACGGCATCTACCTTCGCAAAAAGCTCTTTGTTCAGATAAATGTTGTCGTTATGTTCCGAAAGGGCCGGAGCAATGATCATCGACAAATCCGTCAGCTCCTGAGTCGTTTCCGCTTCGGTGAGATTGAAGAACACGCCGCTCACACGATGCAACATGGGCGAACTCCGGTCTAACGCCACGATGGTGTTCTCAAAAGCCGGCGCCTCCCGGTTGGCGGTAATGGCGTCGATGTTCGCCATCTGTTCTTCCATACCTTTCTTAAAGGCAGGCGCATAGTGTTCCAACCTGATCCGGTCAAAAGGAGGCACGCCATGCTCCGTTTGAAACTCGGTAAAGAACGGATTCCGATCCGTCTCAGAGATACAAGAGTACATCATACATACTAAAATTAAAGCGGTAGCAAAGAGCCACTGCCTGGTTTTCATACAGGCTGCTGTGTTCCGCAGCGAAATTTTCACGTTTCTCATACTTATTTATATTATGGTCCATACCGACAGGACGCTAACTCATCAATAAATTACCTCCCCACCGGTCGGTGGGACGTTAATCACCTATCTTTTACTGGAGTCGAACAAACTCTTCTTCTCTTCGGTGGTCAGGCTCCCGTAGCCCGATTTCTTCAGTTTATCGAGTATGCGGTCGATCTCATCCGCCTGCGCTTTCTTTCGCGCATTGTAGTCATAGTCCTTTTCGCGCATGGTGCGGCCGTTGCCATAGTGCACTTTCATTTTGGGCTTGCGTCGCCAGCTCTTCCTGTCAAAGAGCGAGACGACGCCATCCGATATGACGTTGATCCACGCGGTTATATCCGTTCCTTTGCTCAGGCTTGCCGCAAACCATAGCCCTGCCAGAGCGCCACCCAAGTGGGATATATGGCCTCCCGCATTGTCCGATGTCAGGAGCAGCAAGTCGGCCAGCACGGCAAACAGCGCAAGATATTTCAGCCGTACGACGCCGACCAGCAGCAGACGTACCGGATAGTTGGGTTCCCTGTAGGCCGTAGCCGTTACAATGGCAAGCACGGAAGCCGATGCTCCTGCGATATGGGAAGAGTAAACCGCCGCCTGGGAAAAATAGGGGAATATATTGTAGGACAAGATATAAAGCAGGCCTCCGCAGATTCCGCCAAACACGTAAACACCCCTCAGATGTTTGCCGGTGAAGAAATACAGGGACATCGTTCCGAACCAATAGAGCCACAGCATATTAAACAGGATGTGCAGGACGTCGGCATGTATGAACATGTAAGTGATCAGCGACCAGGGTTGATGAAGAAAACCGCTGACGGATGCCGGCAATTCAACGAACAGCAGCATTGGAGATGCGCTCCTGTTAAACAGTACAAGGAACACGGACAGCAGGGACGTAACGACAAACACCCCGGCATTGATGAACACTAGCCGCGTAACGATGTTTCCCCGTTTGAAGACTTGCTTCAGATCAGTTATAATGTTTCCCATTCTTATTGTTTTTCCAGTACATGATCAGGATGAACCCGAAGAGCATACCTCCCAGATGGGCAAAGTGGGCCACATTATCGCTTGCATTGTTTGAAAGTCCCAGATACAACTCCAGCACCGCATATCCGATAACGAAATACTTGGCCTTGACCGGCACCGGCACCGGAATGATGAACATCCTCTGGTTGGGGAAGAGCATCCCGAAAGCCAGCAGGATCGCATAAACAGCTCCCGAAGCCCCGACCGTCACCATCATGTTCAGATAATCCGTCATGGGAACGACCTGTCCGCCGAGATCCACGTTGTCATACGCCGACAATACGGTTTCAAAATATACGGTCTGTACGATTTCCTGCACAAGTCCCGCCCCTATGCCGCAGAAGATGTAGTAGAACAGAAAACGTCCGGAACCCCAGACCTGTTCCAGCACACAGCCGAACATCCACACAGCAAACATATTAAAGAAAAGGTGCGACCACCCGCCGTGCATGAACATGTAAGTAAAGAACTGCGCCGGATTAAAGTTATCCGCAAGAAAAAAGTGAAGGCCAAGGAAATTATTCAGGTCGATTCCGTATCGTTCGGCTACAATAGTTCCAAGAAAGAAAAGAACGTTTATTATGATCAGGTTCTTAGTTACCGGAGGTATCATATTATAATTATGCTATTCATTCTGTTATAAAGCGTATGGGGCAAAGATACATGAAATTTCCCAAATTACACACAGGCGGATAAAAATGTGGGAAAACGGTAGATTCAACAACTCCATGCAACTTTGTTATGTAAATAGAGGAAAAAGATTTCTTTCCGGGCGCCCCGGCGGTCTAATCAGGGGGAAAAGGAGGAAAGAATTGTGTCATTAAACGTTGGTTTAATGAGCGTAAAAATAAATCTTTTCTCCGCTCCGTGCAAATTTTACGGCGATTAATTTGCAGGATTTCTTCAAAACCGCTCCGAATGGGCGTTCCGGATGGGTCTTTTCGTTCCGGAAAGCGACTTTTTTAAGGGTAAAACAGGACGCCCGGTCTGTCCCCAAAAGTTGTGTCATTAAACCAACGTTTAATGACACATGATATATCAATAGCGGATGATGGGTACGCGGATAACACGGATTAAACGGATGAACACGGATTTTCAATTAAAACGATAATAGCATGAACAGGCTTTTTTTCTTTTGTGCAGCGCTTCTGCTGCAAGTGGTATTGTTCTCCTGTAAGGAGGAGGTGGATACCACGGAGACGGCGGGAAACGCCGTGGGTTTCAGTGTATCTCCCATTTCGCGGGCTGCGGAGTTGGAGGAGAGTGGGTTGAAGGCGTCGGGTTTCCGCGTTAGTGCGTATTCTACCGACCTGACGAGTTGGACTTCGGCGAAAGCCACGGCTACGCCGGGGTTTATGTATAGCCAGAGCGTGACGTGGAGCACCGACAAATGGACGTATTCCGATGTCAAGTATTGGCCCGGTAAGGTGGATGGGTCGAATTACGGTAAGCTTTCTTTCTTTGCGTGGAGTAAGGATGCGGAGAGTATAGCGAGCGTTTCCCTTAATACGAAACAGGGTGCGCCCACGTTGAGCGTTACCGTGCCCGATGATCAGGCCGACCAGAAGGATTTGGTCACCGGTGTGGTGGTGGATGAGACGAGTCAGACCGTGACCGGCGGCGTTGTTCCGTTTGCGTTTAAGCATGTGCTTTCGCGGATTGGTTTTAAGGCTAAGCTCAAGGAGGAGTATCCGGATGCAACGGTGAAGGTCATTTCCCTGATGGTGAAATACAAAGCCGATGCCGTGAAGAGTAAGGGTACCTATACCTTTGGGGATACCGACCATGCTGCGGGCGCGTGGGCGCTTGACGGTTCGACATACATGCCCAACACTGCCGGCGATGAGGTGGTGGACGCCGACGTGACGTTGGATAACACTGCATCGCTGACAACAACCCCGTTGAACGGTGTGAATAATTACCTGATGTTGTTGCCGCAGGCGGTGGGTGACGGGGCTGTGGTGTTGGATATTGAATGGACGGTAACGGCAACGGACGGCGCTGTGGTCACGAATAACCAGACCATCGAGTTGCCCGCACAGACGTGGGTGCAGGGCGAGTGGTACGATTATCACTTGAATGTGTCGTTGACGGCGGTCACGTTTGGCAGCGTGACGGTGAACCCTTGGAACGACAACGTCCTTTTCGCGCCCTGCACGATTACTTACAAGGCCAACGGCGGGACGGGCGCCGACTACGTAGAGGAACGGATCACCAATATCTCCTACCCGTTGTGGGACGGAAACACGTTTACCACGCCGGCCGCTAATCTCGCCTTCGCCGGATGGAACACGCAGGACGATGGTAACGGTGCTAATTACGCGGCAAGCGCACCGTTCACACCCACCGGCGACCTGACACTGTACGCCCAGTGGAGGGTGCCTCCGGCCAATTGTTACATGGTTGCTCCCGGCGACATGGTGTATTTCTCTGTTTCGCGGGCGTACGTGGATGATGGCTTTAGCGACAAGTTGCGTGTGGATGAAGCGGGTAGTGATTATACCGGGTCGTTCACCGCAGAGACGCTTTGGGACGATAACAGTGTGATCGACGGTACTCCCACAGTAAACGGTTCCGGTAAGAGCGCTGAGGTGACGGTGAATACCAATAATAATAAAGGTAATGCGGTGATTGCTGTTAAGAAAGGTAGTGACATTGTCTGGTCCTGGCATATTTGGGTGACCGATTATGATGGCGTCGCCACGTATACGAACAATGGTTTTACGTTTATGGATCGTAACCTGGGGGCTACTCAAGCGAGTACAGGTTCCGGTTTGGGTACGGGGTTGTTTTACCAGTGGGGCAGGAAAGATCCGTTCCCTGCCACAGGTGATGTTACAACTGAGGCCACTTCTGCTACTACTGGTACAATTGTATATACACTCCAGCATCCGACTACGTTCCTTACGACAAACAGTAGTCCTTATGACTGGTATTATGGTTCATCCCGTAAGAATGAGTTGTGGGGTCATTCCGGTGCGAAGACGATTTATGATCCTTGTCCTGCGGGTTGGCGGGTTCCCAAGAATTCGGGTATGTCTGAGGCTACCAGTCCCTGGTATGGTTTCAATGGTACTTGGGATAGTAATAATGGTGGTGGTTATACTTGGGATACTAACGACTTGTACCCGGCGGCCGGGGGCCGCCACCAGAGCAACGGGAGTCTCACCAGTCCTGGGGTAAGCGGCTACTATTGGAGTGCATCGCCGTACGATAGTAATGGCATCTTAGCCTCCTGCCAGTCATTTTCTTCCAACAACGCAAGGTATGGCTCCAACTACCGTGTGGTCGGGTTCTCCGTGCGGTGCGTGAAGGAATAACAGCCTCACCCCGACCCTCTCCAAAGGAGAGGGAGAACAGCCTCACCCCAACCCTCTCCAAAGGAGAGGGGGAAGGAGAATGATAGAGAGAAAGAGAGGGAGGAGAAGAGGTAACTTCCTCCTCCCTCTCCTTTGGAGAGGGCCGGGGTGAGGCTGTTTGGCTGCTCGGAAGTCATTTTTATGCTTGCCAAACGCTTGGCCAGTCCAAAAAAAAAGTTTTTATGCTTGCCAAACGCTTGGCCAGTCAAAAAGAAATTGTTTTTATGCTTGCCAAATGCTTGGCCAGTCCAAAAAAAAAGTTTTTATGCTTGCCAAACGCTTGGCCAGTCAAAAAAAAATTGTTTTCACGCTTGCCAAACGCTTGGCAGTCAAAAAAAATTATTTTTCACGCTTGCCAAACGCTTGGCAGTCAAAAAAGTCACCGTGAGTAACAACTACGCCGACCGTGCCTACGGGCGGTGCGTCCGGGAATAAAGGCCCGAAGGGAGGTAAAACTAAAAATCCGTGTTTTTAAAATCCGTGTCATCCGTGCAATCCGTGTCAGAGATTCTTTCAGACACGGATTACACGGATAGGTGAAAGCACAAATAAATTCTGTTCCGTGGCCGAAAAAACATTCCGCAGTTGTTTTTTTATGGTATTCGGAACATTTTTTCATCAAACAATTTGATATTTAGATTTGTTACTCTATATTTGTGGGAAATTAGCTCAGACAACTTTTTATAAATACATTATATTAATCAATTAATCATTAACGAGTTATGAATAAAGTTGAACTCATTAGCGCTATAGCAGAGAAATCAGGCTTAAGCAAAATTAATTCCAGAAGAGCGCTCGATGCTTTTATGTCCTCAGTGGCAACGTCTTTGAACAATGGCGACCGTGTTTCATTGGTCGGATTCGGAACATTCCTCGTAGTTGAAAAGAAAGCCAGGACGGGCATCAATCCTGCTACAAAAAAACCTATTCAGATCCCGGCCAGGAAAGCGGTTAAATTCAAAGTAGGCGCAGAATTGTCTAAGGGAATCAAGTAAAGATTAAGCTGTCAAAATGAAATTAAAGAGAAGTCGTTTCTGTACGTCTTCTCTTTTTTTATATCTTTGCGCGCAGAAAAAAACAGATGAAATGAATATGGAGAAGAAACTCGCAGATTCCGTTATTCAGGGAATAAAAGCGCTGTACGGCCAGGACGTTCCGGCAGAACAAATACAGTTACAAAAAACAAAAAAAGAATTTGAAGGACATTTCACGCTGGTTGTATTTCCATTCCTGAGGGCATCCCGTAAAGGCCCCGAACAGACAGCCCGGGAAATCGGCGAATACCTGCAGAACAACGAACCCTCCATAGCCCGGTTCAACGTCATCAAAGGCTTCCTTAACCTGACCATTGCTCCGGCTACATGGATCGAACGGCTGAATGAGATCCACGCCGCGCCGGAATACGGCATCACTCCCGTAACCGGAGACTCGCCGCTGGTTATGATCGAATACTCATCGCCCAATACCAACAAGCCGCTTCACCTCGGGCACGTCCGCAACAACCTGTTAGGCAACGCACTGGCAAACATTGTCGCAGCCAACGGCAACAAAGTGGTGAAAACCAATATCGTGAACGACCGTGGCATCCACATTTGCAAATCCATGCTGGCATGGCGGAAATACGGCAATGGGGAAACACCCGGAACATCCGGCAAAAAGGGCGACCACCTGGTGGGCGACTACTATGTGGCGTTCGACAGACACTATAAGGCTGAAGTTGCCGGGCTTATGGAAAAAGGCATGGGCAAGGAAGAGGCGGAAGCCGCATCGCCGTTGATGAACGAAGCGCGTGAGATGCTTGTCAAATGGGAAGCCGGCGATCCTGAAGTCCGCGCCTTATGGTCTATGATGAACGGATGGGTGTACGAAGGATTCGACGCTACATACAAAAAACTCGGGGTAAGTTTCGATAAGATATACTACGAATCGGAAACCTACCTGGAAGGAAAGGATAAAGTATCGGAAGGCCTGGACAACGGTTGCTTCTACAAAAAAGAAGACGGCTCCGTCTGGGCCGACCTGACCCGGGAAGGATTAGACCACAAGCTGCTCCTACGGGCCGACGGCACTTCGGTGTACATGACGCAGGATATCGGTACGGCCAAACTCCGTTTCGACGACTATCCGATCGACAAAATGATCTATGTTGTGGGTAACGAACAGAACTATCACTTCCAGGCGCTTTCCATCCTGCTCGACAAGCTCGGTTTTGAGTGGGGAAAAGGCCTGGTGCACTTCTCATACGGAATGGTAGAACTGCCGGAGGGTAAGATGAAGTCGCGCGAAGGAACCGTAGTCGACGCTGACGACCTGGTTGAGCAGATGATAAGTACGGCCCGGGAAACATCGCAGGAACTGGGCAAGCTGGACGGCTGCACGGAAGAAGAGGCAAGCGACATCGCCCGTATCGTAGGTATGGGAGCGTTGAAATACTTCATACTGAAAGTCGACGCCCGCAAGAACATGACCTTTAACCCGCAGGAATCTATCGACTTCAACGGGAATACAGGCCCGTTCATCCAATATACGTACGCACGTATCCGGTCTGTACTGCGCAAGGCGGCGGAAGCGGGCATCGCCACGCCTGCCGTACTTCCTGCGAACATTGAATTAAGTAGTAAGGAAGAAGGACTGATCAGGCTGGCTGCGGACTTCGCCAACATCGTGAAACAGGCCGGAACGGACTACAGCCCTTCCGTCATCGCCAACTACATCTATGACCTGGTGAAGGAATACAACCAGTTCTATCACGATTTCAGCATTCTGCACGAAGAGAACGAAGCGGTAAAACTATTCCGTATCACCCTTTCGGCCAATATCGCTAAAATAGTCCGCCTGGGCATGGGATTGCTGGGCATCGAGGTGCCGGACAGGATGTAGGCGGCAAGGCGCACCCGATATTTACATAAACTCATAAACTTAAAACATATATACTGAAATGAAAGCTCTTTTGATAATTCTCGACGGATGGGGAATCGGTAACCGCGGAAAAGCGGATGTTATTTTCAATACTCCTACTCCTTATTGGGACTATCTGATGAAGACATACCCACACTCACAACTGCAGGCAAGCGGCGAAAACGTAGGTTTGCCCGACGGGCAAATGGGTAATTCCGAAGTCGGTCACCTCAATATCGGCGCCGGACGCGTGGTGTACCAGGACCTGGTGAAAATCAACCTGGCCTGCCGCGATAACAGCATTCTGAAGAACCCGGAAATCATAGCGGCCTATTCGTATGCCAAAGAGAAAGGAAAAAACATACACTTTATGGGCCTTACCTCTGATGGCGGGGTGCACAGTTCTTTGGACCACTTATACAAACTGTGCGACATCGCCAAAGAATACGGCATTGACAACGCATATATTCATTGTTTCATGGATGGTCGCGACACTGATCCTAAAAGTGGTAAGGACTTTATCGCGCAGCTTGATGCTTACACGCAGAAAAGCGCCGGCAGGATTGCTTCTATCATAGGCCGTTACTATGCCATGGATCGTGACAAACGCTGGGAACGCGTAAAAGAAGCCTATAACCTTCTGGTGAATGGCGCCGGAAAGAAAGCGGGCGATATGGTACAGGCCATGCAGGAATTTTATGATGAAGGCGTAACCGATGAATTCATCAGGCCCATCGTCAATGTAAACGTTGACGGGACCATCAGGGAAGGTGATGTCGTTATCTTCTTCAACTACCGTAACGACCGCGCCAAAGAGCTGACTGTCGTGCTTACCCAGCAGGATATGCCGGAAGCCGGAATGTATACCGTTCCTAACCTGCAATTCTATTGTATGACTCCTTATGACTCATCTTTCAAGGGGGTGCATGTCCTTTTTGATAAAGATAACGTAAACAATACACTGGGCGAATACCTGTCTTCACAAAGGAAGTCCCAGCTTCACATTGCCGAGACCGAAAAGTATGCTCACGTAACCTTCTTCTTCAATGGCGGGCGCGAAACTCCGTACGAAGGCGAAGACCGTATATTGGTTCCTTCTCCCAAAGTAGCGACGTACGACCTGAAACCCGAAATGAGCGCCTATGAAGTAAAAGACAAGCTGGTCGAGGCTATCAACACGGAAAGGTACGACTTTATCGTGGTGAACTATGCCAATGGCGATATGGTTGGCCATACCGGCGTTTACGAGGCCATCGGGAAAGCCGTCGTTGCTGTGGATGCCTGCGTGAAAGATACCATCGAAGCAGCCAAAGCGCATGGTTATGAAACCATAGTCATTGCCGACCATGGTAATGCCGATAATGCAGTAAACGAAGACGGAACGCCCAACACGGCCCACTCTTTGAATCCTGTTCCTTGTATTTATGTAACGGGGAACAAAGCCGCCGGGATCGGAAGCGGTCGTTTGGCCGATGTGGCTCCGACCATCCTGAATATCATGGGACTTGAAGTTCCTGAGGAAATGACGGGAAAAACGTTGATAAATTGAAAATTGAAAATTGAAAATTGAAAATTAAGTTGAAAGTTAAGTTGAAAGTTAATGGACAAAAAGAATATTGTCATAGATAAATCGTATGCATTTGCTATTAGAATAGTAAATGCATACAAGTTTTTAGTAGAAGAGAAACAAGAATATGTGCTATCTAAACAGTTACTTCGTAGTGGAACCGCTATAGGTGCATTATTAAAAGAATCTGTCCATGCACAAAGCAGACCGGATTTTCTTAACAAAATAAACATTGCACTAAAAGAAGCAAACGAAATCGAGTATTGGCTTTTACTGTTAAATGATACAAGCTATATAAGCCAGGATGTTTTCCAGTCTGTTATTGCAGACTGCAAAGAAATTATTGCCTTACTGGTTTCCATAGTTAAGTCCCTTAAAGAGACCCTGAAACCCTAAGCAGCAACTAATTTTCAACTTTCAATTTTCAATTTTCAATTTAATAATGGTTCAGATAGGTGAGGTAGTCGTAGCCCTGGAAGTTTTTACAGAGAAGTTCTTTTGTAACCTGGACGCTTGTAAAGGGGAGTGTTGTGTGGAAGGTGACGCCGGGGCTCCGGTAGAGACGGAAGAACTTGAGCAATTGGAGAACGTTCTTCCGGTTGTGTGGGATGACCTTTCGCATGAGGCCCGGGCGGTAATCGAAAAGCAAGGGGTATGCTATAGAGATTGCGACGGCGAGCTGGTTACTTCTATCGTGAATGATAAGGACTGTGTATTTACCTG
>JAIRNG010000048.1 GCA_031258135.1 Mediterranea sp. (in: CFB group bacteria) | reverse complement strand
AACGAGATTGTATGATTCACCCGACAGTCATGTTCCGGCGTTCATATTTTGAGAAAGCCGGTCTATATCCTGAAGATACTTATTTTGGAGAAGACACTATGATGTGGGCGAACGGCTTTGAAAGTGGATGTAAATTCGCTAACCTGCCCGAATACTTATTTAAATTCAGATTAGACTCGAATTTCTTTAAAAGACGGCGTGGATGGAAACATGCAAAATCTATTTATATACTGCGTCGTCGTGTTAATAGAATACTGGGTTTTGGATGGAAGGAAGATTTTTATGCTTTGCTGTATGCGATGGCAAAATTAATGCCGGAATCCATACTTGGCATAATCTACAAAACAGCTCGTTAATCGGTCAACTGTTTCATGAACTTCGTATCTTGCCGTAACGTGATTCCGGGAATAAATACAGGCAGCAGATAAAAGACATATAGTAAGGCAATTTTGCTTTGCCATGCGAATGTTTTGCGTACATTCTCTCTTAAACAGATAAATCATGAAAATACCATTTTCTCCTCCGTACATTGATAACAGTGTTATCAATGAGGTGGTTGATTCATTACGTTCGGGTTGGATAACATCCGGCCCTAAGGTAAAGGCCTTAGAGGAAGAGATCAAATCTTTTTCCGGTGCAAAAGAGGCGCTTTGTGTCAATTCCTGGACATCCGGGGCTATTATGATGCTTCGCTGGTTAGGCGTAAAGGCAGATGATGAGGTCATCGTACCGGCTTATACGTATAGCGCCACTGCATTGGCTGTACTGCACGCAGGAGCTAAACCGGTAATGGTGGATTCGGGTAAGGACTTCAATATTTCAGTAGATGCCATCCGCAAAGCGATCACTCCAAAAACGAAAGCGATTATTCCCGTAGATATTGCAGGTTTTCCCTGTGACTATGATCATATGATGGAATTAGTGAATGAGCCTGAAATCCGGAACCTGTTCAAAGCGGAAACTTCTGTACAGGAAACATTGGGACGTATTCTCGTGATGAATGATGCGGCACATTCGCTGGGCGCTTATTACAACAGGAATCAGCGTACCGGTTGTGAAACGGATATTGCCGTCTTTTCACTTCATGCGGTAAAGAATGTGACGACTGCCGAAGGCGGGGCTATCTGCCTGAATCTGCCCGCACCTTTCGATAATGCGGAATTGTATAGAGAACTTCGCATGATGAGTTTGAATTGCCAGACCAAGGATGCTTTCTCAAAGTCGAAGGCCGGTGGTTGGCGCTACGATATTGTCGGCTTGGGAATGAAAATCAATATGGCGGATGTGAATGCCGCTATCGGTCTGGCCCAGATACGGGAATATCCGGAATTACTGAAAGAACGGAAAAGAGTCTTTGCAACCTATACGAAAGCTTTCGAACGTTGTTCCTGGGCTGTCGTTCCACCTTCAATAGCCGGTGAGAAAGAGAGTTCTTATCATATCTACGCTCTGCGTATCAACGATTTCACGGAGGAACAGCGCGACCGGATGATTGATGAGATTGCCAAAAGCGGGGTGGCTGTGAATGTGCACTTTATTCCGATGCCCATGCTCTCGTTCTTTAAATCTTTGGGATACGATATAAAAGATTATCCCCAGGCCTATGAGAACTTCAAGGGAGAAATCTCTTTACCGATCTATCCCCAATTGGACGATGAGAAACTGGACTTTATCATCAAGACTGTGAAAGCGGCTTATGAAACTGTGGTAAGCGCTACGTAACGGAGACTTATAGATTTATCGAAAGATTTCGATAAGTCAAGTATCCAAAGTATATCGTTACCCGAAGAGTGTAATTCACCATCATTGATATAGAGTTAATTATGTCGAATACTTGTTAGATTGGCTTTTGATACTTTTGATAATGATAGGATAAAAAATATAAAGATTGTGTTTCCATTGAAATTTTTCATGATTGCGAGATGAAATTTCGTGATTAAGTATTATCTTTATAATATCCAAATTTAAGTTACCATGAGAGAATATACAAAGAAACCCGAAAGCCAATCCCGAACACTGGATAGTAACCCTAAAGTATCCAGACAAGCACCTATTGACGTTATCCTTCAACGGTATAAAGAACGAAGCATACAACGATATGCAACGGAAGAAGATGAACTTACTCAAGGTAAATTTACAGCCACACAACAGAATGGAATAGACGAAGGTGGGCTTCTGCAGGGAAAATTTGAATCAGCTCCTACCGCTACAGGACAAGAGATTATGCAATACGAGCAAAGGCCAAACAATACAGGACTGCCTGATAACTTGAAAACAGGTATCGAAAACCTTTCGGGTTATAGTATGGATGATGTAAAGGTGCATTACAATTCATCTAAGCCCGCCCAACTGCAAGCCTTAGCTTACGCACAAGCTACCGACATACATGTCGCTCCCGGACAAGAACAACATCTTGCTCATAAAGCATGGCATGTGGTACAACAAAAGCAAGGACGGGTACAACCTACCAAGCAATTACAAGGAATAAATATAAATGATAATGAGAAATTGGAGAGAGATGCGGATAAATACGACGAATCTGTTAATTCCACAAAAAAACCCAATGTTATTCAACGACAAGTCTGTCTTTTAAAAAAGGATTTCACTGATGATTTTGTTGAAAATACATCTATTGATTATTCTTATAAAAGAGCAGGCGGACCAATAGAGACCTTTCCCACTAGTAATTTTTCTTCAATGGAAGAAGGAAGTAAATTGTATTTTGTAGCTCATGGACAGGCTGGACAGGCTGGACAGTATAGTGGAAAAGATATAGCCAATAGATTAACAGATACTAACGTAGGATTAAAAAATAAAATTGACGAAATTGTATTTACGTCTTGTTATGCCGGTACAAATAAAACTTTGATAGATGATTCTGTTGTTGATATAGTATATGACGCTGTAAAACCTATTTCACCAGATATAACAGTTAAAGGAGCAACAGGACCTTCTATAAAATCAGATGCGACTGGAGATGACTTTATGGTTATAGCTCCTACTAAAGAAAGGCAATCATGTGATTCACAAAAAATAGATGAAGAAGCTTTTATTAATGAGATAAAAATAAACCCAAAAGTCGTTACGGATAAATTGCCGAGAGTATTAACAGCAACAACAGCTCCTGGTCCTGTTTTAGATATTACAAAAATAGATACCATTATTCGCTCCACAACAGCTTCCAAAATCAACGAATTGATTTTGGAAGTATTATCTATATTGCCAACGGAATTTAAAACAGATATTATATTTAAATCTAAATTTATAGCCAAATTGACAGAATTGTTTTATCAAAGATTTGAAAAAACATTAAAATCAAATCAACTACTAAAGTCAACGTCGGACGGGATGAAAATAAGGAAAAAATAATCAATAAAAGCAATTCGTGAATGCATACTGTTAGCCAATAATAATATTTTACCAACTGTATTCCGAAGAACTTTCTCATATAAATAGTGAAGAAATCTTTTCAATGTGCGACCATATTACAATGATTTTCAACTGATTCATCATACGCACTAAAATCATGATTTTCTATGAATAAAAGAAGTTTTGCACCCCATCTCCTATAGATGTTTACCGTAGAGATTGGATGTTCATTTTCCAACAAGAAATCGTATAGCATTGCAGACAATTCCTTCAATGATTTGTTCTTTTTCCTTTTCATACGATGACTTATTAAGAATCAACAACGCGTTGACCCACAGATAACTTGCCGGCTGTACACCATAAATAATAAATACCCGAATTTCCTTGATTCGCTTTTTCGATATTCTTTTCTCCCTGTCCGGTCTTCTTTTTCTTTTTCCCGTCTTTCTTGTTCTATACGTATGGATTCGTCTGGAAA
Source organism: Mediterranea sp. (in: CFB group bacteria) (assembly GCA_031258135.1). Taxonomy (GTDB): domain Bacteria; phylum Bacteroidota; class Bacteroidia; order Bacteroidales; family Bacteroidaceae; genus Bacteroides. The sequence continues at coordinate 5,692 of JAIRNG010000048.1, read as the reverse complement.
GTAAGGGCGGCGGGTTCTATCGTCAGCTTCGCGTGGGACGTAATGGAAGAAACTTTTATGTTTATAAGTTCCGTTCGATGCGCACAGGTTCGGATAAACAGGGATTGATAACCGTGGGTGGTCGTGATCCGCGAATAACCCGCACCGGTTATTTTATCCGGAAATACAAAATGGATGAATTGCCCCAGTTGTGTAACGTGCGGAACGGAGAGATGAGTCTGGTAGGGCCCCGCCCTGAGGTTCGCAAGTATGTGGAACTGTACACGGGTGAACAACGGAGGGTACTTACGGTTCGTCCCGGTATAACGGATTATGCATCAATAGAATATGTAGATGAAAATACGATATTGGGACAGGCTGAAGATGCGGATAAGGTGTATGTGGAGCAGATACTGCCGAACAAAATACGGTATAATATGAAATATATTGATCGCCGATCAGTGAAAGAGTATTTCAAGATTATATTTCTGACAATAATTACTTTAATTTCGCCAACGCTTCCCCGATACGGCGCATAGCCTCTCTGATGTTTTCATCGGAAGTAGCGTAGCTCATACGAACATAGTCCGGCGCTCCGAAAGCCGTACCGCCTACACATGCCACGTGACCTTCCTCCAGCAAATACATAGCCAGATCACCGGCGTCATTGATTTTGCGGTCGCCTACCGACTTACCATAGTAAGAATCGCATTTAGGGAACAGGTAGAATGATCCTTGCGGAACATTTACTTCAAATCCGGGGATTTCTTTCGCCAGCTTCACGATCAGGTCGCGGCGGCGTTCGAATACTTTACGCATTTCGGTTACAGGTTCCTGCGTGCCTGTATAAGCAGCTTCAGCAGCTTTTTGTGATACGGAACAAGGCCCTGAAGTATATTGCCCCTGAAGTTTGTTGCATGCCGATACGATCCATTGCGGCCCGGCGATGAAACCAATTCTCCAGCCTGTCATTGCATACGCCTTGGATACGCCGTTTATAATGACTACGCGGTCGCGTACTTCCGGGAATTGTGCAATGCTCTGGTGTCTGCCGATATAGTTGATATGTTCGTATATCTCATCAGCGATGATGATGACCTGCGGATATTTTGCCAATACGGCGGCAAAGCCGGCCAGTTCTTCCTTTGTATATACAGAACCTGTCGGGTTGGATGGAGAGCAAAGAATCAACGCCTTTGTTTTCGGAGTGATCGCCGCTTCCAACTGCGCCGGTGTAATTTTAAAGTCCTGCCCAATGCCTGCAGGCACGACAACGCTCTTCCCTTCGGCAAGTTTTACCATTTCCGGATAACTCACCCAATATGGAGCAGGGATAATCACTTCATCTCCCGGATTTACAAGCGCCATCAGTACATTGCATACCGATTGTTTCGCACCGTTTGAGCAGAGGATCTGAGCAGCGCTGAAATCAAGACCGTTTTCTTGCTTCAGCTTTTTCACAATGGCTTCGCGCAAAGCAGGATACCCCGGAACCGGAGAGTAGTGGGAATAATTATCGTCTACAGCCTTCTTCGCAGCTTCCTTGATGTGGCCGGGCGTGTTAAAGTCGGGTTCGCCCACGCTCAGGTTAATGACATCAATACCTTGGGCTTTCAGCTCATTGCTTTTTTGTGACATCGCAAGCGTCTCAGAAGGAGACAAACTGTTCAAACGACCGGATAACTGATTCATTCTGATTGTTCTTTTTAGGGTTATTGCTCAAATTCCGCGGCAAAATAAGTGATTATATTTGAATTATGAAAGTAAACCGCACTTTTTACTTGTTAAATTGCAACGTATGCCCCAGCCTTTCTTTCTTTGTTTTCAGATAGCGCTCATTGTATTCATTCGGTACAATCTCAATTTCCACGTTTTCCGTAATCTCCAATCCGTAGGCTTCCAACCCGACACGCTTCACCGGATTGTTAGATATGAGCTTCATTTTAGCCACTCCAACCGACCGGAGTATCTGCGCCCCGACTCCATAGTCGCGTTCATCGGCGGCAAAACCTAAATGCAGGTTGGCGTCTACCGTGTCCAGTCCCTCTTCCTGAAGTTTATAGGCGGCCATCTTGTTCATCAGTCCAATGCCGCGCCCTTCCTGATTCATATACACAATGACGCCTTTTCCGGCTTCCTGTACCATTTGCATGGCCTTGTGCAGTTGTTCGCCGCAATCGCAACGGCATGACCCGAAGATGTCTCCGGTCATACAGGAGGAGTGTACGCGTACAAGCACCGATTCGTCTTTTTCCCACGTTCCTTTTATCAGGGCGATGTGTTCCAATCCGTTGGATTTCTGACGGAAAGGAATGAGGTGGAAATGGCCAAACTCAGTGGGCATATCTACTTCCACGCCTCTTTCTACGATAGACTCCATGTTCAGGCGGTAAGCAATCAGGTCCTTTATGGAGATTATTTTGATACCGAATTTCTTTGAAACTTCCATCAATTGCGGCAAACGGGCCATCGTGCCGTCTTCATTGATAATCTCAATCAGAGCGCCTGCCGGATAAAGCCCTGCCAGACGCGCCAGGTCGATTGTAGCTTCCGTATGTCCGGCACGACGCAATACCCCGCGGGAGCGGGCGCGTAAAGGGTTCAGGTGTCCGGGGCGTCCCAGGTCGGTTGGCTTGGTATCCGGATCGGCCAGGGCGCGGATCGTTGCCGCACGGTCGTGCATGGAAACTCCGGTGGTACAACCCGGCAATAAGTCTACGGTCACTGTGAATGGGGTTTCGTAAATGGATGTGTTGGCCGGGGTCTGCATTTCCAGTTCCAGCTCGGCGCAACGCTCTTCTGTGATTGGCGCACACAACACTCCGCGGCCATTTGTAATCATGAAGTTCACATCGCCGGCTGTTATTTTCTCCGCAGCAATAATAAAATCGCCTTCGTTTTCGCGGTCTTCATCATCCACCACAATCAGGAATTTCCCTTCTTTAAAATCGGCAATAGCCTCTTCAATGGTATTGAGTTTTATTTCTTCCATAACTAATCTAATTTATCGTTGAGTATGGCCTGAACGTTTTTATTTGTCGAAATAACACATTCCAGGTCTTTCTGTAACCGGATTCTGAAAATCCATATCCTGAAGTAAAAGAATAATCCGATGGGGAAAAGTACGCCACACAGCATATTCAGCCAGTTAATATGAAACGGGCAGGCATGTGCGGCCACAGGTATGATCGGATAATTATTCAGGATATTCAATAGTTTAATCGATTTGGTGTTGGACATCTCGTCTATCAGGCTTCCCAGATGATCGTTTATCCCGATCAGATCATGGTCGGCCTCTTCATTCATCCACAGGTTATAATAATTGGGAGCCTTGACCAGTCGATGCATAGTCATATACGCCAGGCATTTATGTGTAAGCGAATCTACCTCTCCGGAAAGTGCGGCATAGTCCGGGTCGTGTATGATCACTTCTTTACGGAAGATATGCCTTACGCTGCGGACACCCAACACACGTTTGAACCAGTTGATGTAGGCATCGGCATTCAGTACCACCGAGTCTCTGTTGGATTTATAGGTAAGGAATACCCCCAACGGAGCAAGAACGGCCGAACTGAGCCACATCCCCACGAACATGATCCATTTGCCGTCGCGCGCCATCTTGTATCCCATGTTATTTATTACATAATAAATAATGAAAATCAGAACGGATATAACGACGGGCATCCCCAATCCCCCCTTACGGATAATGGCCCCCAGCGGAGCGCCGATAAAGAAGAAGAAGAGGCAGGATAAGGACAACGTGAACTTCTGATGCCATTCGGTGCGGTGTCTGCGAATGTTCTGGTCGTTGGTCCCGATAGTCAGGCTTTTAAAGTTCCAGTCACTTTGCTGGTTCTCCGCCCGGCTGACGGCCGATGAGATGATCTTCTGTTTCTGCGCAAGGGTAGAACGGTTGAAAAGGCTGTCGACATTATAATCGCCGATATCGGCCGCTTCTATCCTTGCCGTATCTTGTTTCGACAAGCCCGAAGCTGTCTGGAACACTCCGGTTCTGGCATCGGTGTAATACTTCCGCCCGATGCTGTCGCTCATCACCGTCATCGAGTCGATGGAAACCTGTAGCATTTTCAGGTTCTTGCTGTTCGACTGGTTGCTCATAAAGTTGGCGTCCATCAGGTTGAAATCCGAGTCGAACTCAATCAGTGAGTGTTTCTCACGGAACGATTCCCTGCGGTAAGGGATGTTTTTGGCGTTTGTGTTCTGTGACCTCAGATTCTCGAAAAGGTGACCGTCATAGAGATGCAGGTAGAGATGTTTCTTATCGGCAGTCATCTCCAACCGGCCGGAGTCGGCGCTGATGATGCGGGCGTTCTCGAATCCGTTCGACAGTTCGTAGATCGTCACGTCGTACAGTATCCCGGTTTCCCTGTTCTTTTTCTTCACGTAGAGGTTATATCCGTCAATCTCGTCATAGAACACGCCTTCCGGGATGTCCAGCTCAGGAGATTTCTGTTTCATAGACCAGAGCATGGTATAGAGTTTCGCCTGCGCCTGCGGCCCCACCACATTCTGAAAAAAGAAGGAGGCGCAACTCAGGATAACGACAAACACAATCAGTGGGCGCATGATTTCAAACAGGGAAATGCCCGCCGCTTTCATGGCAAGCAACTCGTAGCGTTCTCCGAAGTTCCCGAAAGTGATCAAAGCGGCCAGAAGTATGGCCAGCGGCATGGACATCGGAATCAGGCTCAATGCGGAATAATAGAAGAATTGGATCAATACGCTCATCTCCAACCCTTTGCCGACCAATTCATCTACATACTTCCATAAAAACTGTAACATAAAGATGAACAGGCAGATAAAAAAGGTTCCGATAAAGAGCGTGCCGAAACTCTTTAATACGAATATATCTAACTTTCTTATGCGGAGCATCCGAATCGGTATAGTATGATTTGGACGCAAAAGTAGTATAAAAAAGGATGAGTAGAAAGTTTTTCCCTCAAACTTAGGAAGTTTTAAGTTCAAAGCCCGAAAGTCCGGCGCAGGCGGTCTATTTGTGAGTTCCAGACTTCTTTCAGGTCTCCTGCTTCGTCTTCCTCGGCAAAATCGGTTACTTCCAGTACAAAGTCGTTGGTCAGTTCATTGTTCAACATCTTGATTTCAAAGTATTCCTTTTCGTTTTCTTCGTCCAGCCAGCGGAAACGTATGTAAGCGTATGTACGGATGGCGACAATTTCAGCTTCCCTGCTTTCGGTCTTACCCCAGAAGAAAGTTACGACTTTATCGTTCGACAGAACTTTATCGGCAAACCATTCTTCCAACCCTGCCGGAGTACTGATTGCCGACCATATAATGTTCTTGGAGGTCGCATTCAGTGCATATTCCAAATGTATTTTCTCCCTTTTCATAACTGCTTGCATTTAATTTATGTCACCAATATAAGGCACTTTTTTCTAAATCCAAGCATAATTGATATACTTTATTTAATTTATTTATTTTAGGGCTATAAACGCGGGGCATTTCTCCCCAAAGTCACGTCCGGAAGAAAACATAGAAAATCAATCAAATGTTTTGGAGTATCCGGGAAAACGCATATATTTGCACCCGCAATCAGAAATGATGGCGGGATAGCTCAGTCGGTTAGAGCGCATGATTCATAATCATGAGGTCCCGAGTTCAATTCTCGGTCCCGCTACTTGAAAATCAGTACTGTAAAGTGTTGATTTTTTTGTTTTAAAGATATCTTGCACTA
>JAIRNG010000133.1 GCA_031258135.1 Mediterranea sp. (in: CFB group bacteria) | reverse complement strand
AGCTTTTTCCCGAAGGAGTTTCCTCCAAAAATTTTTTTTGGAACTTTTTCCTTAGGCTTTTTAACGAACGGCTTGCGCCGGAGGCCGGCTCATTCTTTTTTTACCCTGTCGTTTTTTTTCGGGAAAAAGTCCGCAAAACAAAAAAAGAATTATATCTTCGTCGGATAAATAACAAGATGTTTAACCTTTAAAAATTTAGAATGTTATGGTACGGACACTTATTCGCCCATTTAAATATTGAAAATTGAAAATTGAAAATTGAAAATTAAAAATCCGTGTAATCCGTGAAATCCGTGTCTGAAAAAATCTCTGACACGGATTTCACGGATTACACGGATTTTTAATTTTATAATCTGCGTTTCAATTCCCTTTTCAACTATATGAAGCTAAAGCTTTCTGTACCGTACGCGTTTCGGTTCTTCCTTGCCCAGACGTTTCAGTTTATTCTCTTCATACTCCGAATAGGAACCTTCAAAGCAGAACACGTTGGAATCGCCTTCAAAAGCAAGGATATGCGTACAAATACGGTCCAGGAACCAACGGTCGTGGGAAATGACCACAGCGCAACCGGCAAAGTTTTCCAATCCTTCCTCCAATGCACGCAGCGTATTTACGTCGATGTCATTGGTCGGCTCATCGAGCAGCAGGACGTTGCCCTCCTGTTTCAGTGCAACGGCCAGGTGCAAGCGGTTACGTTCGCCCCCTGAAAGCATGCTGCAACGTTTTTCCTGGTCGCCGCCGGAAAAGTTGAAACGCGACAGGTATGCACGTGCATTTATGTCACGTCCACCCATACGGATGAGTTCGTTTCCTCCGGAGATCACTTCGTATACGCTCTTGGCAGGATCAATGTCCTTATGTTGTTGGTCTACATACGAAATCTTTACGGTCTCGCCCACGTTGAATGTTCCTTTATCCACCGTTTCCATTCCCATAATCAGGCGGAAAAGCGTAGTTTTACCTGCGCCGTTAGGCCCGATAACGCCGACAATGCCGTTCGGCGGCAACATGAAGTTCAGATCGTCGAAAAGTAACTTATCGCCATAAGCTTTGGCCACATGAATGGCTTCAATCACCTTATTACCCAGGCGCGGCCCGTTGGGAATGAAGATTTCAAGTTTCTCTTCCTTCGCCTTTACGTCTTCGCCGAGCAACTTATCGTAAGAATTTAAACGGGCTTTACCTTTGGCCTGACGGGCTTTCGGAGCCATACGCACCCATTCCAGTTCTCTTTCGAGAGTTTTGCGGCGTTTGCTGGCGCTCTTCTCTTCCATCTCCATGCGCTTGGTCTTTTGTTCCAGCCAGGAAGAGTAGTTTCCTTTCCATGGGATACCTTCGCCCCGGTCAAGCTCAAGAATCCAGCCGGCAACATGGTCAAGAAAGTAGCGGTCGTGGGTTACGGCAATCACAGTACCTTCATACTGTTGCAGGTGTTGCTCCAGCCAGTCGATTGATTCGGCGTCAAGGTGGTTGGTAGGCTCATCGAGCAAGAGGACATCCGGCTTCTGCAGGAGCAAGCGACACAAAGCCACACGGCGGCGTTCGCCTCCCGACAACTGTTTGACCAACCGGTTTTCCGGCGGACAGCGAAGCGCATCCATTGCCCGTTCCAGTTTTGTATCCAGGTTCCATGCATCTGTTGCGTCAATCCTGTCTTGCAGCTCGGCCTGACGGGCAAAGAGTTTATCCATCTTATCCGGATCTTCATAATATTCCGGTTCGCCAAACTTCAGGTTGATCTCTTCGTATTCCTTCAGGATCTCCACAACAGACTGCACGCCTTCCATCACGACTTCCTTCACCGTCTTTTCGTCGTCCAGCTCCGGCTCCTGCGCCAGATACCCCACCGAATAACCCGGCGAGAACACCACTTCGCCCTGGTAAGACTTCTCCAATCCGGCAATGATCTTCATCAAAGTAGACTTACCCGAACCGTTGAGACCGATGATGCCGATCTTGGCGCCATAAAAGAAAGACAGGTATATGTCTTTCAGAACATGCTTATTGGGTTGGAAGGCCTTGCTCACTCCAACCATCGAAAAGATTATCTTCTTATCGTCTGCCATATCATTATATACATTATATGAATCAGGAGTCAGTAGTTAAAGGAGTTAGCGCTTCGCGCAGGAGTTAAAGCTCAACTACCATCCGGGCTAAGGCGCAAAGCGCTAACTCCTTAACTACTGATTCATTGTAAACGGCACAAAGATAGAAAAAAGAAGCGATGTAATTAATAAAATGATATGGAGTAAGGAGCAGTCTCCATTAACATTCCTTTGTAGAGACTCCGGAAATTAATAAAGTTCATCAATAAGTAAGATAAAATCTGGAAACTTATTTTGGTTTTTCGGTTTTCTGTATACCTTTGCGACTCAAGTCGCGAAGGGAGGCGTCTTGTTGGCTTTTGGAAAATGACAGGTCATCAAAAATCGGAACTATGATGAAAGAAGGCTTAAAAGAGGTGTCTTCTCGTACAGAATTAAAAGAGAAAGTGATTCGGGCAGCCATGGAGGCTTTCAGGAAGGATGGCATAAAGAGTATCCGTATGGAGGATATTGCCGGTTCGCTGAAAATGTCCAAGCGTACGCTTTATGAGATTTTTGAAGATAAGGAAACGCTGTTGAAAGAGTGTATCCTGTATCATCAGGCAATAAAACAGAAAGACCTCGGAGAAATTATAAGAACCTCGAAAAATGTATTGGAAGTCATATTGAAGTGCTACAAGGATAGCGTTGAAATGTTTCACAGAACAAACCCGAAGTTCTTTGAAGAAATTGAGAAATACCCCGAAGTCTGCAATATGATCAAGAGCAGCAGGGAAAAAAACCATACTGTTGTTATCGATTTCCTGAAGCGCGGAGAGGATCAGGGACTTTTCAGGAAGGATATAAACTTTGCTATCATTCATGCGTTGTTGTGTGAGCAGATGGATCTGTTGTTGCACTCTGATGTATGCAAACAATTCTCTTTCCTTGAAGTCTATGAAGCGTTTATTTTCACCTATTTGCGGGGTATCACAACTTACAAGGGAGCACAGGAACTGGATGACTTTATTCGTGAATACCGTGAAATATCCGTCCCGCCTGTTCGTCTACAAGAATAGTGGCGGATATAAATCTGAAGGTAATGATATGATTTCAACAGATAAAAGAAACATCGGATAACAAAAAAAGAAAACGAACTTAGGTATGAATAAAATGAACTGTTCAATGGGTAAAAAGATCACGTTGTCATGGACTATCCTCTTAGCTTGCGGAAGTGTGGCGGCGCAAGAGGCCGGAAATACACTCAGGCTGACGCTGAATCAGGCATTAGAGATTGCATTGAGTGATAATCCGACCATCAAGGTTGCCGATCAGGAAATCCAATTAAAGAAAACCGCTAATAAAGAAGCTTATGCAGGATTGTTCCCTGAAGTTTCCCTCACCGGTTCCTATCAGCGCGCTGTAAAGAAGCAAACCATGGCGATGAATTTTAATGGTGAGACAACAACCATCAAGATGGGCCGGGATAACACCTACAACGGAGGGCTTAATGTAAGTCTGCCCATTTTTGCTCCGGCGCTTTATAAAAGTATCAGCCTGACGAAATCCGACGTGGACCTTGCTGTGGAAAAGGCGCGTTCCTCCAGGATCGGCATGGTCAATCAGGTGACGAAGGCATACTATCAATTGCTGTTGGCGCAAGACAGTTACACGGTATTGAAGAAGAGCTACGATCAGTCCGAGGCTAATTACAATGTGGTGAAAGCAAAGTACGGGCAGGGCAGTGTAAGCGAATACGATAAAATCCGCGCCGAGGTGCAGATGCGTAATACGGCGCCTGCGGTCGTTTCCGCGCGTAACGGCGTCAACCTGGCCCGCCTGCAGCTTAAGGTGCTTATGGGTATGGATTCTGAAATAGAGATTGCTGTTACAGGCAACCTGAAAGATTATGAATTGATTATGTTTCAGCAGCAACTGGATAACAGAACGTTTAATCTGAGTAACAATACCGATTTGAGGCAGATTGCGCTTAATGCGGAACTGTTGGACAAGAACCTGAAGCTGCAGCAAACCAATTTTATGCCTACACTGGGTGCGTCGTTCAATTATACTTATATGTCGATGAACGAGGACTTCCGTATATCGCATTATGATTGGTATCCTTATTCGATGCTTGGTCTCAGCCTTACTGTTCCTTTATTTAAAGCCTCCAACTATACCAAGTTGAAGCAGGCAAAAATCCGGATGTATCAGTTGGCCGAAAACAAAACCAACGTCGAACGTCAGTTGCAGATGCAGGTAACAAGCTATATGGATAATATGAATGCAAGCGCCGAGCAGGTCGTGAGCAACAAGGAGAGCGTATTTCAGGCTGAGAAAGGGAGAGAGATCGCTCAGAAGCGTTATGAAGTAGGTAAAGGTACAATTCTTGAACTGAATGATTCGGAAGTAGCTTTAACCGAAGCTCAACTGATTTACCATCAGGCAATCTATGATTACCTTGTCGCCAAAGCTGATCTTGATCAGGTATTGGGTGTAGAACCCGTCGTGAAATAAGAACATAAACGAAGAAACATAAAAGTGAAATGAAAAAGAGTTTGTATTTGATGGCCTTGTTCGCCATGGCGCTATGGGCTTCATGTTCCGGAGGGAAGGATGAATCCGCCGTTGGGAAGAAAGAAGATAAACCAATTGTAAAACTGGCTAACGTATCGGCGCGTCCGGTGGAACAGATTCAGGAATATACCGCTACTGTTGAGGCGGAAGTGAAGAATAACATAGTTCCGCAATCTCCCGTACGTATCGAGCGGATATGGGTTGAGGTGGGCGACCGTGTCAATAAAGGTCAGAAGCTTGTGCAGATGGATGCAGCTAATCTGAAACAATTGAAATTGCAGTTGGAAAATCAGGAAATAGAGTTTAAGCGCATAGATGAACTGTATAAGGTGGGCGGCGTTTCCAAATCCGAATGGGATGCGTCGAAGATGACCTTGGACGTAAGAAGGACATCTTACCGGAATCTGCTTGAAAATACAACGTTGGTTAGTCCCATCAGTGGCGTGATAACCGCCCGTAACTATGATAACGGCGATATGTACAGCGGCGGTACTCCCGTTCTGGTGGTAGAGCAGATCACTCCGGTGAAGCTGCTGATCAATGTGTCTGAGACTTACTTTATCAAAGTGAAGAAAGGTGCGCCGGTCTCTGTTAAAGTCGATGTATATGGCGACAGGGAGTTTACAGGCCGTATAAGCCTGGTTTATCCGACGATCGATCCGGCTACCCGTACATTTCCGGTGGAGATCAAACTGGACAATAAAGACAGGAAAGTCCGTCCGGGTATGTTTGCCCGCGCCACGATCAACTTCGGTACGGCCGATCACGTCGTTGTTCCCGACCAGGCTATCGTCAAGCAGGCCGGTTCCGGCGACCGTTATGTTTTTGTGTACAAAGACGGGAAGGTCACCTATAACAAGGTAGAACTCGGACGCCGTATGGATACCGAGTATGAGTTGATTTCCGGTGTGGAGAATCATGCCCGGGTTGTCATTGCCGGTCAGGCACGTCTGTTGAATGACATGGAAGTGGAAGTAAAATAAAGAAGCCTCACCCCAGCCCTGCAGCCTCACCCCGACCCTCTCCAAAGGAGAGGGAGAAGAACGATGCCGCATGGTTTTCCTCCCTCTCCTTTGGAGAGGGTCGGGGTGAGGCCAAAAATATATCATTATGAGTTTATACGAAGGAGCGGTTAAAAAACCGATTATGACCTACCTCTGCTTTGTGGCTGTGGTAATCTTTGGTCTCTTTTCTTTATCCAAATTGCCGGTAGACCTTCTTCCGGATATCGATACCAACACCATCATGGTGATGACCTCTTATCCGGGTGCGAGTGCGTTGGATATTGAGAATAACGTTTCCCGTCCGTTGGAAAACGTATTGAATACCGTAAGTAACCTGAAGCATATCACTTCCCGTTCTTCGGAGAATCTCTCGTTGCTTATCCTTGAATTTGAGTATGGTTATGACATCGATGTGCTGACCAATGATGTGCGGGACAAGTTGGATATGATCACCTCGTCTCTTCCCGATGATGTGGGGATACCGATCATCTTCAAGTTCAGTACGGATATGATTCCGATCGTGATGCTTTCGGTACAGGCGGAAGAGAGTCAGGCGGCGCTTTATAAGATACTGGATGATAATGTGGCCAACCCGTTGGCGCGTATTCCGGGAGTGGGTACGGTGTCTATTGCCGGCGCTCCCAAACGTGAGATTCAGGTGTATTGCGACCCGAATAAACTGGAGGCGTATAACCTGACTGTTGAAACGATCAGTTCCATGATCGGCGCCGAGAACCGGAACATTCCCGGTGGTAACTTTGATATTGGCAATGAAACCTACGCATTGCGTGTAGAGGGTGAGTTTAAGGATGCCCGTGACATGGAAAGCATTGTAGTGGGAACCAAAAATGGCGCCGGTATTTATTTACGTGATGTGGCCAGGGTGGTCGATACGGTGGAAGAACGCGCCCAGGAGGCTTATACCAATGGTGTGCGCGGCGCGATGATCATTGTGCAAAAGCAGTCGGGAGCCAATTCGGTGAATATTGCCCGTAAGGTGATTGAATCGATGCCCGCGTTGCAGAAGACATTGCCTTCCGATGTCAGGCTGGGCATTATTATGGATACCTCGGAGAACATTCTGCGTACAATCGACAGTCTGACCGAGACGGTAGCGTTTGCTCTCCTGTTTGTAGTGCTTGTGGTATTCCTGTTCCTGGGACGGTGGAGGGCGACGGTCATCATCTCGATTGTGATCCCGTTCTCGTTGATTTCTTCGTTCATCTATCTGGCCATTACGGGAAATACGCTGAATATTATCTCGCTGTCGTCTCTGTCCATTGCTATCGGTATGGTGGTGGACGATGCGATTGTGGTTCTGGAAAATGTCACGACGCATATCGAGCGGGGTTCCGATCCGAAACAGGCGGCAGTGCACGGCACGAACGAGGTTGCTATTTCGGTCATCGCTTCTACGTTGACTATGCTTGCCGTATTCTTCCCGTTGACGATGATTACCGGTATGACCGGAGTGCTGTTCAGGCAATTGGGTTGGATGATGTGTACTATCATGGTCGTGTCTACGGTGGCGGCTCTTTCGTTGACGCCGATGATGTGTTCCCAGATATTGCGTTTGCAAAAGAAACAGTCGAAAGCGTTTAAAACATTCTACGGTCCTGTTCAGCGGTCGCTCGACGCGCTCGACAAGCGGTATGCCGGGATGCTGAACTGGGCTGTTCGCCATCGGATTGTTGTCATCCTGGCTTGTGTGGCTTTCTTTGTGATCAGTATGTTCTGCGCCAAATACATCGGTACGGAGTTTTTCCCTGTGCAGGATAACGGACAGATTTCGGCAACATTGGAGTTACCCATCGGTACGCGCAAGGAGGTGGCGCAGAAAGCGGCCTCCGGACTGACTGCCGAATGGATGCAGAAGTACCCTGAGATGGTCGTATGTAACTACCGCGTGGGACAGGCCGACTCCGATAATATCTTTGCCTCCATGTCCAATAACGGCCCGCATATCGTTTCGTTCAACATCCGGTTGAGCAATGTCGGCCAACGCCAGCGCAGCGTGATCGAGATTGGCGACGGCATGCGTAACGACCTCCTGTCTTACCCGGAATTCAGCAAGACAAGGGTTGTTGTCGGAGGTAGCGGAGGTATGGGAGGACAATCTACCGCCGACTTCGAGGTTTACGGTTACGACATGGCATTGACCGATAGGGTGGCGGGGGAATTGAAACGCGAGTTCTTCGGTATTAAGGGGGTTACGGAAGTAAATATCAGTCGCGGCGATTACCAGCCCGAATATCAGGTTGACTTTGACCGTGAGAAACTGGCGCTTCATGGGCTTAACCTTTCAACGGCCGGTAACTATTTGCGTAATCGTATCAATGGCGCCACAGCCTCGCAGTATCGTGAAAGCGGTGACGAGTACGACATCAAAGTGCGTTATGCGCCGGAGTTCCGCACCAGTCTGGAAAGCATTGAAAACATCCTTATCTACAATGCCGGGGGAGACGCAGTTCGCGTGAAAGACCTGGGTACGGTGGTCGAACGCTTTGCGCCGCCTACAATCGAGCGCAAAGACCGTGAACGTATTGTCACTGTCTCTGCGGTGATCTCGGGCGAGGCTCTCGGCGATGTGGTGGCGGAAGGAAAGAAGCTTGTGGACAGGATGGACATCCCTGCCGGTATTAACATACAGGTGGCCGGTACATTTGAAGACCAGCAGGAGTCGTTCGCCGACCTTGCCACGTTGGCGGCGCTGATCGTGGTCCTCGTGTTTATCGTAATGGCAGCCCAATTTGAATCATTGACTTATCCGTTCATCATCATGTTCTCCGTTCCGTTCTCGGTGAGCGGGGTATTGATGGCTTTGTTTTTTACTCGGAGTACGTTGAGTGTGATGAGTTTGTTGGGAGGTATCATGTTGATCGGTATTGTGGTGAAGAATGGCATTGTATTGATTGACTACATCATTCTTTGCCGTGAGCGCGGACAGGCGGTCATCAACTCGGTTGTCACAGCGGGTAAGAGCCGTCTTCGTCCGGTGTTGATGACAACGGCCACTACGGTTCTGGGTATGATTCCGATGGCTGTAGGCGCAGGGCAGGGGGCTGAGTTGTGGCGTCCGATGGGTATCTCCGTCATTGGCGGCCTGACTGTATCTACGATTCTGACGCTGATTCTTGTACCGGTGCTGTATTGCGTGTTTGCAGGAGTGGGCATTAAACGTCAGCGTCGTAAGATAAGGGATGCCCGCGAACTGGATGTGTATTATCAGGAACATAAGAGTGAGATGACCAAAGCTAAGAAATAACAGATCGATATATGAAATCAGTACTTATCACATTCGACCAGGCGCATAATGAACAGGTGGTATCTGTTCTCGACCGTTTGAATTGCCGCGGGTTTACACGCGTGGAAAAGGTGCAGGGTCGCGGATCGAAAACCGGTGACCCGCATTACGGAAGTCATGCCTGGCCTGCAATGAACTCGGCCATTATTGCAGTGGTTGAGGATCACAGGGTCGACCCTTTGCTGAATGCCCTTAAAGAAATGGACGGGAAGAAAAATCAATTGGGGTTGCGCGCCTTTGTCTGGAATATAGAGAAAAGCGTATAGCGTTCCCATGCGGCGTAAAGGCTAAACGCAGATTTTCGCAGGAGGTTGAAACGCAGATTAACGCAGATTTTCGCAGATTATAATTATAACATAAAAATCTGCGGAAATCTGCGTTAATCTGCGTTGAGCCTTAAAGAAGCTCCAAAAAAATATTTTTGGCGTTATTGTTACCGGTTATTTTAATTTAAACCCGATCTTCGATTTGATATCGGTGGACGATGCGCCGATGATCGCTTCAAAGTCTCCCGGCTCTGCTATCCATTCGTGTTTGTCTGCATCAAAGTAGCTAAGCGCTTCTTTATCTATTGTAAAGGTCACCGCCTTTTCTTCTCCCGCGTTCAGTCTGATCTTATCGAAGCCTTTCAGTTCTTTGACCGGGCGGGGAAGGGATGATTTCAGGTCGCGGATGTAAAGCTGTACAATTTCGGCGCCTTCACGATTACCGGTATTCTTTACGTTTACGGTGAAGGTGATCTTATCGTTTGCGGTCATCTCTTTCCTGTCTGCGCTTACTTTTCCGTATTCGAAAGTCGTGTAGCTCAATCCGTGACCGAAGCTGAATAACGGTTTAATCTTTTTGGCGTCGTGCCGGCGATAGCCCACCCATATACCTTCGTTGTATTTCACCTCTTCCTTTGTACCGGGGAATTCACCCATGGCATGTGCTCCGTTGTCTGTCAACTTCACGGGGAATGAGAAGGGGAGTTTGCCTGAAGGGTTCACATCACCTGTTAATACGGAAGCTAAAGCATGGCCGGCCTCCGTGCCCAAATACCAACCTTGTACAATGGCGGGAACCTGGTTAACCCAGGGCATGGCAACGGCATTACCGGAGATATTGACGACTACCAGTTTATTGTTGGCTTTGGCCAGTTCGGTAATGACCTTATCCTGGTTATAGGGCAATTCCAGTCCTTTACGGTCCGTACCTTCACTATCCTGGAAATCGCTCTTGTTCAATCCTCCGAAAAAGATGACGATATCGGCATCTTTAGCCATAGATACGGCTTCGTCCAATAATTCCCGTTCCGAACGGCTATCACTCAGGTTCTGGCCGGTCTTTACACCGTTATATGATCTGCTTGCGTCTCCTGCATAACCACGGGCATAAAGAACTTCGGCATGCAGGCCTGCCCTCTGTTTTAATCCGTCCAGCGGAGATACTTCATATATGGCCTTTAGTGAAGAACTACCGCCGCCTACGGTCATCATCTTGATGGCGTTTTCGCCTACCGCCAATATTCGTTTAGTAACGTTCAGGTCAATCGGAAGTATATTGTTTTCGTTCTTTAGCAATACGATACCTTCCTGGGCGATCCGGCGTCCGGCAAGTGCATGTTCTTCCGTTCCGAAAGAACCATAAGGCCTCTTGCTGTTCATTGTGGTAAGGAAAGAGAGGCGGAGGATGCGACGAACCTTTTCATCCAGTTCCTTTGTTCCCACTTCGCCCGATCTGATCATTTTAAGATAGGGAAGAGCCAGATAATAATGATCGTAAGCATTACTGACCCCGTCTGTCAGGCCGTCGGTCCATGACCCGAACTCCATATCCAATCCATGGAAGATGGCTTCACGGGTATCATTTACACCACCCCAATCGGAGATGACCACCCCTTCGAATCCCCATTCTCCACGGAGAATATCATTGAGCAGATACCGGTTGTGGCAACACTGTTGACCTTTGTAAAGGTTATATGAACCCATAATGGCCCACGCACCGCCTTCCTGAACTGCTGCTTTGAACGCAGGCAGATAGATCTCATACAGTGCGCGATCGTCTACAATCACATTGACCGTGTGGCGGTTGGTTTCCTGATTATTCAATGCATAGTGTTTCACACAGGCAGCCACGCCATTTTCCTGTACCCCTTTGATATAAGGAACCACCATCCGGCCGGCCAGATAAGGGTCTTCTCCCATATATTCGAAATTACGGCCATTTAACGGAGTGCGGTATATATTAACGCCCGGACCAAGCAGTACGTTTTTGTTACGGTAACGCGCTTCGGCGCCGATAGACCGGCCATATAGCAAAGACATCTCTTTGTTCCAGGTTGAAGACAGGCAGGTCAATGCAGGAAAGGCAATGCATGAGTCGTTTGTCCATCCGGCTTGTTCCCATTCGTCCCATAGCACTTCCGGACGGATACCGTGAGGTCCGTCGGTCATCCAGTTTTCAGGAATCCCCAAACGGGCCACTCCTGCCGAACTGAATTTGGACTGTGCATGCAGCATAGCCGCTTTTTCTTCCGTCGTCATTCTCAGAAGTGCGTCTTCCACACGTTCATTGACCGGTTTGGTCTCATCCATGTAAACCGGAATCTTGTTTTGGGCATTTAATGTGAATGTACCCGCAACCAGCAATATAAAAACCGCTTTCATTGTTTTTTGCATGATTAATGATGAATAAAGTAGTTGTTAAGCCTTGATTTCGCTACGGCGCGTTGCCGCCTGCCTGCAAACGCAATATTCCAAGTGGTCGTCCACATATCCGACGGCCTGCAGGAATGTGTAGCAAATGGTGGCGCCGAAGAATTTGAATCCCCTTTTCTTCATGTCCTTGCTTATGGCGTCGGACAGTGGGGTAGCCGCCGGACATTCGGCCAGCGTTTTAAAGTGATTGATAATGGGTTTGCCATCCGGTAAGAATGACTTCAGGTAATTGCGGAAGCTACCAAATTCCTTTTGTACTTCCAGATAATGTCGGGCGTTAGTGATAGTCGCCGCTATTTTCATCCGGTTACGGACGATGCCGGGGTGCCGCATCAGACGCTCTGTGTCCGCATCCGTAAACAGGGCGACTTTCTCTGCATTAAAACCTGCGAATGCATCCCGGTAACCTTTCCGTTTTTTAAGGATCGTGATCCAACTTAGTCCGGCTTGCGCACTCTCCAGTACCAGAAACTCAAACAGGGTCTTGTCGTCGTGGACCTCTTTGCCCCATTCCGTATCATGATAGGCTGCGTAGAGCGGGTCGTCACCCACCCATCCGCAGCGTTGATCAATATAGTCTTTCATGTCCGCACCATCGGATTCCATTTACTTGCGTAGCGTGAGAATCTCCCTGATTACATCCGGTGTTATGTCACCGGACTCTCCAAGTTTCCATTGACGTTCTTCCATGCGTTTGCAAACCTTATCGATAGCTTCATCGCCCAACCCGTAATCGGACAGGTGTGTTTTTACTCCCATGGATTCGAAAAACTCCTCGACGGCTTTAATTGTTTCATCAACAGTAGACGCCTGGTCTACTTTGTATATGCCGAAGACTTCATATCCCAACGACCTGATCTTTTTAAACTTGCTTCTCCACATCACTCTCATCACTCCCGGAAGAATGATGGCCAGCGTTTGCGCATGATCCAGACCGTAGAATGCCGTAAGTTCATGTCCTATCATGTGGGTAGCCCAGTCCTGGGGGGCGCCTTCTCCGAACCATCCGTTCAACGCCCATGATGAAGCCCACATCAGGTTGGCGCGTACGTCATAGTCGGTTGGCGTTTTCAACGCTTTAGGGCCTTCTTCCACAATCGTTCTCAGCAGCCCTTCGAACATCTTATCCTGCAACATGGAGTCGCCGTCGTAGTGCGTGAGATATTGCTCGGTGATATGCACAAAGGTATCTACCACACCATTTCCCACCTGACGGGGAGGCAACGTATAAGTTGTTGTGGGGTCGAGCACGGAGAATTTCGGATATACCAGAGGCGAACCGAAAGAAAGCTTTTCCTGTATGCCTATCCGTGAGATCACGCTTCCGTCGTTCATCTCGGAACCGGTAGCCGGAAGGGTCAGAACCGTACCGAACGGTAACGCCTTTTTGATTTCTGCGCCCTTTGACAGGATATCCCAGGGATCGCCGCTTTCAAAATATGCTGCCGCAACAATAAACTTTGTAGCATCGATAACGGAACCGCCACCTACGGCCAGTAAGTAATCAACGCCTTTTTCTTTGATGACATCCACTACTTTCATACATGTTTCGTAGTGCGGATTAGGTTCGATACCCGAAAACTCGTGTACTTCATAACCTGAAAGCGCGTTCATCACTTGGTCATACACGCCGTTCTTCCTGATGCTACCGCCACCGTATATGATAAGCACCTTATTATCGGAAGGTATTTCATCCTTTATCTGTTGGATGGTGCCTTTGCCGAATATGATCTTTACCGGATTGACAAAACTGAAATTTTCCATATCGTTGCGATTTCCTGTTTATTTCTTTTTACCTACCGTCTGGGTTAGAATCGGTTGCATGTTTTCTCCCAGTTTCAACGCCTCTTTTACTACATTGGCGTCAAACCATCCCCTGACAACAGTTGCCAGGTTTTCCGATGCGCAGAACAGGTAAATGTTTTGAGAGATATACCCGCTGTCGGTTGCTCCCGCACCTTTTTTGCTCTTGTCCTCAACAAAGACAATATTTACCGGCGCTGTCGCTACGAAATCCTGGTTACCCATTTTCCCACGGATGTCACCCTTTACTTTCTGTACCAGCTTATTGGCTTTGGCATCATAAAAATAAGCTCCCGATTTTAATACGACATACAAGCTCAGTTCTTGTTTGTTGTTGGCGGAAGGAGCCGTACGTTTGTCGCTGCGGTTAAATCCCCATGCCGCCCATAGCATATTGGACAAGATTTGGTTATCCAGATCGGCAGCGCTGAATTCACGGGAAGAGGAACGCTTACTTAACGCTTCCATAAGCGGCATACCGCCGGTCGTCACTGGTTTGGGAAGGACGATGTCCTGTGCCGAAACATTTAAAGCCATAAATAATCCCATAAGTAAAACTAAATTTTTCATACGTTTGTTTTTTAATGATTATATTGAAACAGTACATTTGCATATAGTTCCACAAATATAAAAAAACAGATTTATAAATGCACTCAATAACAATAAAAAAGAAGACTGAAAAACAAAAGAAACCCGTGTACCCATCTGTTATCGGTATAATCGTATAACTAATTATGTTTTAGTATTTAACAGCTTATGAAAGATCAAAGAAGATTATTGCATAAATGTATGCACGCCGAAATTCCGGTATTTGTATTGTGCGGCAGTGATTCCTGTGCTGTGGAGTCACTGAAAGAATATTATCGGATAGCCAGGGAGAAAGGGTGTACGCCTGAATTTCTGGATGACCTTCAATTGCTGATTAATGATTTTGAACACTTTCAAAACGAGGAATCCGGGAAAGTCGCTTTGCCGGATTAGCCGGATTTTCTTTCCTGTGATTATCTTTGTAACCAGGTTATTCCATAATCGTAACGTGCAGCAACAGGGCTAATATAAAAATCTGTTAATCAATACTATAAAAGATTGTATTGGGTTATGAAATTTGCATAGAGTTATTTTCTCCATTATATTTGCTTATAATTTTTCATAATATTAGATTTAAAGTTTGTGTATAATAGTTTGACTGCTTGTGATAAATCGTCATTTCTATTATGAACGTTGTTTTTCATCTCTATAATTGTTTTTCTTGATAAGCAAGATTATTAATTTGGAATGAGTTCTTTAAAAGCTAAAAGTCACGTAACCCGCTTCGTCTTCTGTACAGAAGTTTGTTACGTGACTTTTACGAATAAATAAATTACCATTAAAACATTTTGTCCATGAAAAAGATCCTGTATTCTGCATTTTTGGTTTCCTCCCTTTTCTCATGTAAGCAACCCGATGCGCCATCTGTGGTTTATTCACAGGAGATGGTAGGGTCCGTTGCGTTAAAAACATTTCTGTGTAACAGACATGAACAACAATTAGCTACGGCGCATTGGGATTATGTACCCGGCCTGGTGGCTTTTAGTGTATTGAAGGCATGGAAACAATATCCTGAGCGTACGGAATATTACGATGTGGTAAAAGCTTATGCCGATTTTTGCCTGAATGGCCGGGATACGGTAAAAGTGGGAGAAAGTAATATTGATAACCTGGCTGCCGGGAAAATCCTCTTTACTCTGTATGAAACCGAAATGAAGAAAGGAAACAAAGAAGATGCGGAACGATATAAAGCGTGCGCCACTTTCCTGAGGAACAAATTAAAATACCATCATAAACGTATCGATCCTTCCAAACCGGGTGCGGGTGGTTTCTTTCATAAAGAGGTTTACCCGAATCAGATGTGGTTGGATGGATTGTATATGGGGCCGGCTATGTATGCCGAATGGCAAGCCATGTTCGGTGAAGAGCCGGGAGAAGAAGATAACGTCCGATCGTGGTCGGATATTGCTCTTCAGTTCACAACAATACACCAACATACGTATGATAAAGACAAAAAGCTGAATTATCACGGATGGTCTGCTGATCCTGCTGATCCAAACTCGTTCTGGGCCCGTCGGGACGGAGAATATAAAGGCTGTTCTCCGGAATTCTGGGGTAGGGGAATGGGCTGGTACTTCGCTGCTGTGATCGATGTTCTGGAACTTATGCCGGATACGCATCCCGACTATCAGAAACTTGTTTCCATCGCTAATGATGTTGCCGGAGGATTGGCTTTATATCAGGACAGGGAAATCGGATCATGGTATCAGTTGCTGCAATATGACAATCAGGTGAAAAGTGATAATATCGGTGATACTGTTGATGGTAAAGTCTACAATGTTTGTGACAGCCCCAATTATCCGGAAGCTTCGGCTTCGGCAATGTTTACTTATGCCTATCTGAAAGGAATGCGTTTAGGCGTTCTGGATCGGGGAACCTACCTGGATGTTGCAAAAAAAGCATACCAGGGCTTGCTGGATAACTTCATCCGTAAAGAAGAAAACGGTGATTTGAGAATCATTCAGTCTTGCGCTTCTGCCGGATTAGGTCCGGCAAGGAATCAATCCAGAACCGGAACGATCAATTATTACCTGTGCGGTAAAGATGTTGCTATTGTTCAGAACGAAGGTAAAGCGGTCGGTTCGTTTATCATGGCCAGCCTGGAATTTGAGCTATTGCGGGCAACCACTCCTTAAAAATTATAAAAACACGGGGGAAATCCGGCTTTTTACCCCTGTATTTTTTAATCAATGTTATAGTATATTGTATTGAGTTATAATGCTTTGAAATTATGGAGAGATCAAATAACTTTGCAGAAGTTTTTCATAGTATTAGATTTAAGGTTAACAAAGATTGGTTGCTCGTGATGAGTGACCTTTTTTTTTGATCTAAACTTTCTGACGGCGGGCAATTACAAGCCTCCCCTACATAGCGTTTTTTTTGCTCAAAAAGTCCCACAAGTCCCACAGAGGCCTGTTAACGGTTTGATTTACATGGTGTTATGGCGTGTGGGACTTTCGAAAAAAGTCCCACAGAAGTCCCACAAGTCCCACACTTTTTCGAGA